>JAUIHB010000159.1 GCA_030432465.1 Gammaproteobacteria bacterium | reverse complement strand
ACCTCAGCAAGATCATCCATCTCATGGCTTTCTACTTGCTCAGGTAAGGGATCGTAACCTATCGACTGTATCAATTGTCCCAAGGTACTTTGAACAGAGATATAATCCGAATAATGATCAACGCGGGCCAATAGTGCCCGGGCTTTTGTAAGAACCAGTTCTTGCTCATCAATCTGGCCGGAACTTACATAATTTTTTGTCTTTTCAGCTATGACACTTTCAACTTTATCAAGCCGAGCAGACAGCTGATACGCATCAATCGCTGCACGATGACGCAAATACGCCAGATTGACCTGCGTTAGAACCCCGAGTGTCAACGCATCACTACGCATTTGAGCAAAGGCTACCCTCTCATCAACTTCTCGCATTTTCGCCGGCGCCTTAAAAGGCGTCATCAAACTATAAGCAACACGTGTGCCTATGCTCATCCAGGCATTGTTCAAAAGAAACTCGTTATCATCGTAATTAAGGCTAATATTCGGCTCAACCGAGGGAAGCATATTTAGCCAGAAACGGCGCTTTTCCAGTTTTTCAATATTTATCTTTTAAAACTTTATAATATTTTCACTTCATATCATCCATAGTTCAGATAAAATCTTCATTTATTAATTCAAGATTTAATTCTAAACTATTTTCTAATTCATTTAAGAATTTTTGGGTATCTTCGTAGCCGCCATTAAATGTGAGCTCAACAGGGTGTTGATACATCTGCAAAGCACTGTCTTGCTCCGCTTCTAATAGCAGAGGTTGTGCTGGTAGCTTGGTTAAAGATATCAATTTTAAGTTTTTAGAATTATTGATAATATTTTTCAGCAGTGGTGCCATTGCTTCTGGTTGTACTAGATTGACTGCTCGTAGCTCTAGTGATTGGCGAGTTACTTCCAGTTGTTGCTCAATCTTGGCTAAGTGTTTCTGCTTAGGGTTGTTGCGGTTTTGATAAACGTTGGTATTTAAAGCTATTTGTGCCTGGGTTAAGTCTGCTAATTGTTGCTCATTGGCGTTAATCTCTGTATTGATCTGCTTAATTTTTTGGCGGTTAGCACCTAACCAAAAGAGGTCAAATAGCATTATTAGAATCAGGGCAACACAGAATGTTATCAACAAGCGATTTCTAGCGGATTGCTGGTTAAATTTTTCAGGTAATTGATTTAGCTTATCGCGCATGAGAAACCTTACCATTTAACAGAGAAAAATTGACGAAACGATCATTTTGCTGATCTCTTACCACTTCTAGTTTATCAAATTGTCGAGTAAGGGCTTTGCCACTATTAAGTTGCTCAATATAATCCGGAACAGATTTTGGCTCCAATGCGCTACCGTATAAACTTAGCTGTTGTAAGTTAATGGATATCTGAGTTAGCCAGACTGAATCACTGGGATGATCTGCTAGCTGTTGCAGGATTTCACTGTAAGTAAATTGCTCTTGCTGACTAATACCAACCTGAGCCAGAATTTTTCGATAGCTATTTAAGGTCGACTGTTTTTTGCGAATGATTTCATCTATCTCAATAATTGATTCATCGACTTTAAGTTTTTTTTGTAATTCAATGAGATCACTTTGAGATTTAGTGACACTGGCTTTTTTTTGGAGTAACAATTGGTTTAACTGCTTAACTTGCTGGGATTGGAAAAAACCAAAAAACAACAGTGCAATTGTTACCGTTGCCAGCAATAATGCCGCAAACTTTGTGTCAAAACTCAGTGGTTTTGGACGATATTCATCAAAGTAAAAATTAATCGTTTGCATGTTTATTGACCATCCTGCCTAAGCGCACAGCCAATCTCTACCAAACTGGGTGGTTCAAATTCTTGGTATTGTTGAGTTATCTGGGGCTTTACTAAGGCGACTTCTATTTCTGTAATTTGTTTAACCAACTGGGCAAGCTTACTGGAATTACCAGAAGTTTGTTGTAATAATATCTGCTCTACAGGTCTTCTAAATACCTGAGAGACGACATAATCCAGAGTGCGTTGGGTTTCTAGCAAAAAAGCATCTTCTTGTTCGTTGTTTTCACCTTCAAGCGTAAATTCTTCTGCTGCTTGACTCGGTAAAAAATAACCTTTTTTATAGCGCGAAAAAGCCAACTCAGAACCATTAAAGAAGCTAAATGTCAGTCCTGTACTATCTTCTCCGATAAATCCTTTAATTTTATTACTGTCTAAATGGTCAAGTAAGGCATGCCCTAAAGACAGTTCTTCAATTTCAATTGAGTCCATTTCAAGACCGATTTTGTTGGCTGACTCAATTAAAGTTTCTACCAGCTGCTTTTTGACAACCACTGCAGTGATTTGGCTGGTTTGAGATTCAACTTGTTTAGGTTGATAGTGACTGACTAAAACCTCATTTAATGGAAACTCGATTAAGTCTTTTACTTGCCATTTAATAGCATCTTGGAGCTCTTTTTCTGTGACCTTGGGAGGGGTTATTTGTAACGTTTGGTAAAGATCTCTGGATAATACCCAACGGCAGAGTAAGCCTTTAACCGATTGATTTTTGCACCATGATTCGAATTGTTGAGTCAAGTCTAAGATATTTTCATAATTAAACTGAGTGAAGCCTAGTTGAGAGATACTCCCATCCTGAGGTTTTAAATGGTGAGCACGACACAGGCTATCGCCCACATAGACAACCAAATAATCTTCTTTTTTACTTTGTTTGAAAAGTTTCACGTTTATTTATTCTATTTAAATCAAAAAGTTAAGTATGATTTTTAGTTAGTTAATAGTTTGTAGACAAATTTTACAGAGAAACATAACCGCCACCAATGCTTTCGATGATAACCCATTAACCGTTTTGTATAACATTTTCTAAGGACTACAATTTACCCTAAGTGTAGTAAATTATTAAGTGAAAGTGCTAAATATTTGAATTTATAGTGTTTTAAGGAATTTGGCTTGAAATCTAATAATATCTGTTTTTTGCTTAATTTACACACGGAGGTTTTATCAATAGGCTTAAGTCGGCTATAATCCAGCTTTCAAATTCTAGGTTATAGTCGCAACTCTTGCGACTGTAATATTTTCCGTTTTGGGGAGTAAAATAAAGTGTTGAAATTACGAGTCATACTGGTCGCGTTTGCCATTACTTTTATCGGATCGGTATCTGCTAATCATAAAAGCGATCATTCTATTAAAGAAAGACTAGCACCAACGGGTAAAGTTTATCGTGAAGGAGATGATGTACCTGTTTCAAAGCCAGCAGAAGTTGCTTCAACCGGTAATCGAGACGGTGAAACAGTCTACACGGCAAGTTGTGCAATGTGTCATAGCGGTGGAATTGCTGGTGCACCAAAAACTGGTGATGCAGGAGCTTGGAATGACCGAATTGCTAAAGGGAAAGAAGAGTTATATAAAAGTGCTATTGACGGTTTTACTGGCGACGCAGGTATGATGCCACCCAAAGGTGGATGCGCAAACTGTTCTGATGAAGAAGTGAAAGCGGCTGTTGATTATTTAATTGAACAAGTTAAGTAGTCTTATTACTTCCGCGTAAAATTCTTGTAAAAAGCCGGCTTTCCCGGCTTTTTTATTGTTTCGACTTTAATAGTGCTTCTAAACCATCGACTAAATTAGTGCGGGCTTTTTTTAACATTTTTTGGCTATCATCATGTTTTTGCCAATGGGTTCCACCAAACACTAATTGATAGTCTATTGATTGATCAATAAACTCTATTTGCTTTTTTAAGGCATTATCTAACTTTTCTTGAAGAATCTTTAATGCACTGGCGGGCGTTTCTGGTAAGACCATCAAATAAGTACTGTTTTCTGTGTGTCCTATCATATCCGCCCAACGCAATTCATTGGTAAGTGTATCTTTAATAGTCTGGTGTAAGGTTTCAATATTAACGTTTGCTGGTTTATCAAAAACCAGTAAATGAAGTTTAAGAATAGACAGGGGATTGTCGTAACGTCTGCTACGACTCACTTCATAATCCAGAAATTCTACCCAACTGGCTCGTTTGGGGATTTGAGTGGCACTGATTTTTGCTGTAGATACGGCAATTTTGCTGTTGCTTGTGCGATCTTTGGCAAAATAATGAATAGTGTGATTTGGTTGGACATCTGATTTAGCCTGCCAATAATGGAATTTTATTTCCTGTTTATCCAGCTCATTAAAAAGTTGTACTAATTGTGCTTCCTTATCAACCGCTTCGATAGGTAGGGCGGGATAAAGTTGTCCAACAATTTGTTTTTCACTAAGCTGGGTTTCTGAAATAAAGCGCGCGTTACACCAAACAATGCGTTGGTTAGGATCGCTTATCACAATACCGAGAGGTGATAGATTTAAAATTTCTGATTCATCAAATGACATGGTGCGCTCAAGTTGTGGTTAGTAAATTGTTTAAAATTGGAATTTAACAATGACTACAATTTAAGTGTGACTATACTAATAATTTAGTTATAAATCAGCTTAGTTCTTATTATAGACGTTGTCAGTTGGAAAAGCGCATTATTGTGAGTGATCAAAAAATAAATCCGCAGTTGTTAAAAAAGAGTCAAACAGACTTTGTGAACTTGTCGCAAGCCCGTTTGGAGAGGATGCTGGAAGCATTTAATCTAACCCAGCAGGACTGTGTAAGATTACTCCCTTTATTATTCCATGTTAATCATCCGATGTTACCTGGATATGTGGATAAATTAACACCAATAGGTATTCCCAATTACAATCCTAGCGCACTTGAACAAAAGATTGCTAAAACGGTAAGTCGGACTTTTATATTTAAGCCGAGAGCTTATCTTAAATTTGAGATATTAGGTTTGTATCTAATGGGAAGTACTGGCACTTTAGCACAAACAGTGCGCAGCGATTTAGACCTATGGATTTGCATTGAAGAAGAGTTATCAGCTGATAAACAAAAAAAATTGACACAAAAAGCAGTATTGATTAGTCGCTGGTTTGAAAAAAAGGGAATTGAGCTAAATTGTTTTTTAGTTTTTGCTGAACAATTTAAAAAGAATACTCAGCAAACAATCGATAAAGAAAACTGTGGTACCACTCAAAATTTTTTATTATTAGATGAGTTTTATCGAACAGCTATTTGGTTAAGTGGGCGAATGCCGTTGTGGTGGTTGGTACCGCCAGAGTCTGACTATGCTGAGTATGTAAAAGCTTTAATCGTTGAGAAAAGAGTTGAAGCGGGTGATTGGATTGATTTTGGTGAAATTGAGCATATACCACCAACAGAGTATTTCAGTGCAACACTTTGGCATTTATACAAAGCGATTAGTTCTCCTTATAAATCCTCATTAAAGTTATTGATTTTGGAAATCTATGCTCGTTTTTTCCCTCAAACTGGCGTTTTATCATCACAATTTAAACAAATGGTTTATCAGGGAGAAAGTGCTCTAGATAAGCTTGATCCTTACTATCTAGTTCTTTCACTGGCAGAGAAATTTATTCATAACCAACCGCAAAGGCTAGAGTTTTTACGACGAGCTTTTTACTTAAAAGCTGGTTGTAAAATACAAATTGATAAGGATAATCCGCAAAACTGGCGCTATGCGCCACTTAAAAAACTGGTGGAAAGGTGGGGTTGGTCGCAAGCTAGGTTGGATTATTTGAATCATCGTCACGAGTGGTGTATTAAAGAAGTGATTAGCGAAAGAGTGGACTTGGTGAGAGAGTTAAATCATTCCTATCACTTTCTAAGTAATTTCGCGAGGATTCACGGTGTTTTAAATAGTGTTAACCAGAAAGAGTTAATTTCTCTTGGGCGAATGCTGTATGCTCATTTTGAACGGCGAGCAGGAAAAGTTGACTGTGTTAATACTGGAATTGCAAGAGAGGTTAGCGAGCCAGTTATTACTTTAAAGCAAACAGAGCAGCGCTGGCGGGTTTATTTAGGCCGCTTACCTCAGAATCAGTTGATAATTAATCAACCAGTATTTCAAGGGGCTAGTTTTTTTTCGGTTATCGCTTGGGCTGTTTGCAATGGTGTAGTTAATCAAAACAGCCGTTTTCAAATTTACTCTCCTGATAAAAATTATTTTGAAAAAACAATTGATTTACTGGTTAGAAATCTTACTAAACTGAATCAACAGCATGCACCGAAATTAGGTGAGATTGAATTTCAAGAAAATGCTAAAACAATTCGTTTTGGTATTTTTTTAAATACACGAGCTGACCCTTTAGCCGTAGAAAAAGATGCAGGCGTTTTTAGCGTGGAAAACCAACAGGATGGTTTTTATTGGGGCACTCAAAATATCAGCTTACTATCGCAATTTAGTATCTTTTATATTAACAGTTGGGGAGAGCGTTGTACTCAGGAATATGATGGGGAGTTTTCATGGATAAAATTTTTTATTGATCATAAAGAAAATTTATTTTCTAAGGAGACATCTCTGGGTATTTTTTCACAATTCTTACCTAATTTTGAAAATCATCAAACGCGTATTTTTCTGTTGCTACAAGAATGGTATCGATGTTGTGCTTTAGTTAAGAAAAAAGATCAGGTTATTCGGTATATTATGTCGCAAAATGATGGCTTCTTAAGAGTTGACTTTAGCCATCAAGCAGTGACCTTTGAGCGTTATAAACATTTAGAGCTGTTGCTTGGCAGCTTTGCTCAAAAAGCGTCTTCTAACATTGGCTATTGTTTAGATAAAAAGCTACGTTTATCACAACAAGTGCAACAAATATTGACGAATACGGTCGATCGAGGCTATTTGTGTTATTTAATTCAATTAGCGGCAGAAGAGATCAAAGTATTTATCAAGGATAAAAGTGGTTGTATTTTCTATCAGCGTCATCAGCGAGTTAATAGTGTTCAACTGATTAATCATTACCAACAGTTTTTTGATAGCGTTGCTTATCGTGTTAGCAATTATGATGTTTCTGATTATCAAATAAGCTATTTGCGATTAAACTTATTACCTAATAATAAAAATCCACAATTTAGTTCTGTTGAACCTAGTGCTCAAAATCTGGCACATCAATATCACTCTATACAAGCTATTGCTACGCTTAATAGCGAAGAACAAATCTGCTTTGACCTGTTTTATGATACCTTTCATTATCGTTATAGTGATTTAGGTGAGTTGGTGTATCTTAATTTAGCCAAACACATCGTTAAACATCGGCGCTTAGCTGATGATTACCCTATTTTTATTACTGATATTGACTTATCTGGCGTGAAAAATCATTCAGATATCATGGATTATTTAGAATATAAAAAAGAAGTGGAAGAAAAAATTGCCAATGCTTTTATGCGGGTGAAACTGAGTTGAATCCAAAACACATTGATTTCTCGGTCAAAATTGCTGAGAATTAGCGCTAATTAACCGAATTATTGAGTGTTTTTATGTATCTTAGGCGACTTATTTGGGTTGTTTTTATGTTGCTATCAGTAGCTTGTGGGCAAAAAGGGCCACTAAGACTTGATTCGACTAATCCGCAAGTTCGGCCACAAACACCCGAAGAAGACCAGAAAAAAGAACAGCAAAAAAAGCTGAGCCTGACACCTGAGTCGCAGCAAACGCTAGAACATTCAAAAAATAATAGTAAGGATATCAACCCATGATGCTTAGTTTTGCCAAAATGCATGGTCTAGGCAATGACTTTATGGTGGTAGATGGGGTTTCCCAGCAGATCTTTTTTACTGAAGGACAAATCCGCAAATTAGCTGATAGGCATCGAGGGATCGGATTCGATCAACTATTGCTGATTGAGCCACCCCCACAACCCGATGTCGATTTTCATTATCGCATCTTTAATGCCGATGGCACCGAAGTTGAACAGTGCGGTAATGGCGCGCGTTGTTTAGCGCGTTTTGTAAGAAACGTTGGTTTGACTTGGAAACATAAAATTAAAGTCAGCACCATGAAAGGTTTGATGAACCTGCAAATTATGCGCAACGGTTTGGTGAGTGCTGAAATGGGCGTACCTCAATTAGAGCCCGAACAGATACCATTGCAATACGGGCGAAAAGAGCTGCATTATCATGTTAATATTGATGGTGCCAGTTACCAATTTGGTGCTGTTTCCATGGGAAATCCTCATGGGGTATTAACCGTGCAGGATGTTGAAAGCACCAATGTAGACCGAATCGGTAGCTTATTAACTCGTAACTCAGTGTTTCCAGAAGGAGCTAACATCGGTTTTATGCAGAAGATTGCAGATGATGAAATTAGACTGCGAGTCTACGAGCGAGGCGTTGGGGAAACTCAGGCTTGCGGCACAGGCGCTTGTGCAAGTGCTGTAATTGGGCGTTTGCAGCATCAAATGAATCAAAAAATTAGAGTTTATTTACCTGGAGGGCATTTGCACATTGACTGGCCAGGAGAGGGCGAGGTTTTGCGTATGATGGGACCCGCTGAAATGGTATATCAAGGATTTATTGAATTATGAATTTTTCCAATACACAAGCACTAGAAACAGCCAAAGTAAGTCGACTTAATCAGCTCATGGAAGAAGCGCAAGTAAAAAATTACTTAGCGAATAACCCAGATTTTTTAGTGAAAAACCCACAATTATTATCTCATATGGAACTGAACCACGGGTGTGAGCAAACAACTTCACTGGTTGAGAGACAAATCAAAGTACTACGTGAACGAAATCAATTTATTCAAAGTCAATTGATTGATATGTTGCAGGCAGCACAAAGTAATGAAACTTTATTGCTACAGGTTAATCAGTTTATGTTGGATATCCTGCACACCGATAATTTGCAGGAGCTTTGTTTAAAAATTGTCACCTCATTAAAACAGGATTTCAATATTGATGCGGCAGCATTAGCTTTGGTAGGAAGTTTTCCTAGCGCAAGTCCGGCACAAGTTTTTGAGTCGGCAGAGGAAATTAAGTCTTTATTGAATTGTCAATTCCCAGATAGCCAACCTTTATGTGTTCGTTTGGAAGCTGC
>JAUIHB010000158.1 GCA_030432465.1 Gammaproteobacteria bacterium | reverse complement strand
GCTTTAGCTACTAAAAATGGAGAGCTGTTAAGTTTTTCACAATTAGAGAAACTTAGACTGCATACCAATGGTTCAAAGGAAGTATTTAATGACTTATTAGCTCTGGCTAAAAATGATAAATCGGTTCTGGGAGAACATTATAATGAGATTACCGTGTGGGAGATGGGCGAGTATAGAGAAAAAACAAACTCACTCAACTCAGTAACTCTTGCAGGCCATTATATAAAAAAGCATATACATGCTTGTAATATTTCTGATACCACCGCCTTGCCCACAACGGTAGAGTATCGTTTTGCAAATGTTATCGAGCCTATCGAAAATTATCTAGATGTCATAGATTGTCCATTGAGTGACTATGTATTTAAAGTACTTGATTTTGCTAGTAATTCAAGCCAAAAAAATATAAGAGTTTTTCTGCCAGAGACGGTGAACATGTTATTCACTTCATCTCATGAACTTATGAATAAAGTTCTATTTAACGAGAGAACTTTAGATGAAAAGGGAACTTTAAATAAAGAGGTCAGCGTGGGAATGATTCACCAGCTAAAAATAAAAGCTCGTGAGTTTATCTCTACCATCTCGGCAGCTGCAGGATTATCTATCGACTTTTTAAGTCATGGCCGAGAATCATTAAATGATTGTGAAATGAGCTTTTCGAGTCTTCTTGTTGATAGTGGTCTTAACCTTTGTTTTGACGATGAGTTAGATGTTGATTCTAAAGTCAAACCATTAGAAAATAATGTTTTCCTACAAAAAATAAGTAAAGATATTCAGGCTATTATAAGCTGGAAAAAAAACATTACTGTTGATTCTCTATTGTTTGCCAATGAAAAAAAACATATAGGAAACTTTAATTTTTCTGAAAATATTCTTAATACAGCCAATAAGCTGGATGTTAATAAATGTGCCATTTTTCACTCTTTAGGTGATGTGAAATACAGCGAATTATCTTTAAGGATAAACCGTTGTATCACAAATATTGTCGCTTTAAAAATAAAACCCGGCTCAAGAGTCGCCATTGTTGCGAATGATAGTCCACAGTTCGCTATCGCGCTGCTTGCTCTAGTATATGCTGGTTGTACTGCTATCATTATCAATCCACAATTAAAACCGTCAAGTGTAACTGGTGCGATTGATTCATCAAAGGTTACTGCCGTTTTAAGTGATGCTGATTTTCTCAATACAATTAATCAGGCAGATAGAAATCAATTAGCACAAGTTTTATCTTGGGTAAGCTTGGATGAGCTTTTCTTTATTACAAGCATTGAGTTAGATGAATGCATGGAATCAAATAAACAGCTTGACCAGAATACGCAAGAAGTAGAGTGGAGTCCGGCATACACAAGACCATTTGATTTCGCTATTGGTATGTTTACATCAGGTACAACAGGCTCACCTAAGCTTATTTTGCATCGACATCAGGATTTTATGGTGGCTGCTGAGCGTTATGCAGCACAAGTATTGAATCTTAATACGAGTGATCGTGCACTTTCTGTTTCCAGAATGAGTTTTTCTTTTGGTCTACACAATTTTTTCAATGCCTTATTTCACGGTGCAACAGCAATTATTTCTCCTCAAGATCTGAGTATTAAAAATATAATTGAAACGATAAGACGATATAAACCTACTATTTTTTATGCTGTACCAACAGTTTATCAGTTTTTGTTGAATCAAGACCAACTTGATGAGGAAGACTTTAAAACAATACGTTGCTTTGTTTCTGCGGGTGATCGATTACCAATCGAATTTAATCGAAAATTTCAAAATAAATTTGGCTTATCAATACTTGATAGTTTGGGATCAACCGAAGCTTATAGTACTTACTTGACAAATATTCCGGGCTTCAAAGGTGCCTATGGTGCGGCTGGAAAAATTGTTCCCGGGTTTGATGCAAAAATAATTAATGAACGTGGTGTTATCTGTGCTTGTGGCGAAGTTGGAACTTTGTGGTTAAAAGGTCCGGCTTTACTTAGCCAATACGAAAATGATGAAGTTGCTAGCTCAGAACGTTTTAAAGATGGTTGGTACTGTACTAACGATATGTTAGAGCGTGACAGAGATGGTTTTTATTATTATTTTGGTCGTGCAGATGACGTTATCAAAGTCTCTGGCCAATGGGTGTCTCCTCAAGAAATAGAAAATGTACTTTTAAGTCATCCCGATGTAATTGAAGCTGCGGTTATAGCTGTAGGAGACTCTGAAACAACAACTAGGCCTAAAACATTTGTTGTTACCAAGCGTAGTGATCATCAGCAATTAGTCGACGAGTTGAAAAGCTTTGTAAAAGAGAAGCTTGAATGCTGGAAGTACCCTCATTTGATTCAATTTGTTAATGAGCTACCCAAAACGGTGACAGGCAAACTACAAAGACACCAACTTAGAAAAACATGTTTGAAAACTAGTGAAGTCGCAGGGGAAAATTATGTTGCAGCGAATTAAGTTTATTTTTGATAAAACACTTACAGTTTCAAATGTCTTGGATAAATCAGTTAAGGCATATGGAAGCGACTACACTATCTTAAAGTTTAGCGGCAGTCAGGAGCATCTTGGAATTAAAGGTAATGAGTTAACGCTGGGCGAACTCAAGAATGTAGTTAATCAATTATCTAACTATTTAACTAAAATCGGTATTAAACGCTTTGATCGTGTTGCAATCTGCAAAAAAGGTGGTGTTGATTATTTGATTTTTAGTTTAGCAATTTACCGTTGCGGAGCGATTTCAGTTCCAATTAATGGCAATATGTCGAGTGAAAACCTGAATAAATATCTTGAGTCAACAGGAAGCCGATTTGTATTTGTTGATGCTGATTCTATTAGTAAGCTGGATCCTAAAACTATTGCTAGTAGTGCAATATCTGCGATTAAAACTGGTAAAAAAGGTGTTGAACTCTTAGGTGTTGATGAGGGTGAAGTTGCGTTAAGTTCAATGAGTAACGATTATGAACCTGTTCAAATACATGATCATGATGATGTTATTATTGTTCATACATCTGGTACCACGGGATTTCCCAAAGGCGTGCTTCATGGCTCGCACAGTATGATTAGAGGAACTAAGGCGCAATTAAAACTTCAGCCTGTTACCCAAAAAAATTATTTTTTGACTGCATCACCAACTAATCACCATATTACTCAAGCGTCAATTTTAGCTATATTAACATCTGGTATCCCTGCCTTTATTCCTGAAAGTGAAAACCCGGTTGAACTTTTGAAAATTATTGAGAAAGAAAAAATTACCTTAATGCTTGCTTTCCCAGATGTATATTCTGAGATGTGTACTCAGGATTTAGCAAAATATGATCTCAGCACTATAAAAGTTTGGATGGCTGGTGGTGATTCAAGTCATGAAGTACACATTAAGAAGTTGACTAGTCACGGTGCGTTTTTAAGAATGTTCAACAAAAAAATTATTGGCTCCGCCTACACTGAATTCTTTGGCACATCAGAAGTTGGCTTCGCTGCATTTATGAAAGTCAGTTATTTTTCAACGAGTCAATTTCAGCGTTGTGTCGGTAAACCGACTCCATTTAGTCCTAAAGTGAAGGTTGCTGATCCTGAAGGAAATCCCCTACCACCAGGTGTACCTGGTCGGCTTATGGTTAAAGGACCAACTTTATTTAAAGGTTATTGGAATGCTCATGACAAATTACATGGTGTCTATATTGACGGCTGGTGGTGGACTGGGGATGTTGTTTATAAAGATTCCAAAAATAGATATTTCCATATGGATAGAGAAATTGATGTCATAGAGACTAAAGGTTATCAGGTATTTTCTCTTCCAATTGAAGAAGTCGTTCTAAAGCATCCCAGTGTTTTTGAAGTTGTCGTAGTCAGTAAAAAACAAAACGATGAAACTATTCCGCTTGTAATTGTGGAGCCTGTCAAAGGAAAGCATGTTACTGAAGATGAAATTCGTCAAGAAATTTCGAAAGAGCTAAGTGGTTTACCATTATTTGAAGTTGAAATACTAAAGCCATCTCAAAGCTTCCCGAGAGGACTAACTGGTAAGGTACTTAAGAAGAAAATACGAGAAATTCTAGTAAGCGAAAGAAAAAAAGAAATTACAAATGAAACTGAAGTTGCTTGAATATTCAGTTTTTGAATTTAATTTAAGCTAAAAAAACTATTAAGATAAGGTGTGAAAATGGAATCTATTATTGAGCGAGAAACATTTAAATACGAAAAAAGATCAGTAGATTATAGTATGTTTGAGCAAATGCCCGAAGAGTATCGAGAGCAAATGATACGAATTATGAGTATTCAGGCCTATGCTGAAAAAAAAGCTGCAACAGAAGGTGTTGAGTGGATTGATAAAGCGCCAAACTACAAGTCAAGAAGAGTGTTTACAAATGTTTTAGCTGAAGAAGCTTATCATTCTTATTTGATTTATAAAATTCTTGAAAAAATTCGTGTAAGTGAAGATGAAGCGATTGATATTGCGGAAGGTCGTTCAAGCGGTAATAAAAAAATGCATAATGCTTCACTAGAGGGCCCACTTAGTGTTGGGGAAGAGAGCAACGAATGGATCGATATTATGTTGAACCATGTATTTCTTGATCGAGCAGGTAAATTTATGGTTACCAATTTCATTGACGCAAGCTTTACTCCATGGTCTGAAGCGAATGAAAAAATCTTACGTGAAGAGGCCGGTCATATTGGTTTTGGCATGAAGGAATTAAAAAAATGGCTGGATGAGCAAGTTGATAGAGAGAAAACTAAACAAAAAATATCAGCATGGTATGCAAAAGGGCTTAATTTTTTTGGTCCTCCATCATCGCATAAAAGTGAGATGTTAAAAAAATACGGTATTAAACGTAAAGATAATGAAGAGCTTCGAGCTATGTTTATCAAAGAGGTTGAAGAAGAGTTTGCAGAGTTGAATGCTTCTGATTTGATTGAGTTGAAACATAACGAGTTTCCATACAAAGCTTAATATTCAACGAGGCCATTATGACAATAAACTTGAAAGGTCGTGAACAGATTTTCGGGCGTATGAATCAGTGTTTTGCACTATTGGAGCAAATAAAGAATACCAATAGCTGTGATTGGTTGGAGCTAGACGGTGAAATTGACCGGGATATACTTTTGCTTGCTGCAAAGAAAACGATAGCTAAGCACCCTATGGCTCAATCTGTCTATAAACGTAGATTATTTTGGTTTACCTGGGTTCATACTGAGCAGCAACTCCCTGTGGATGTTGAAGTTCAATATTGTGATTCGGATGATGATGATGTCATCAGTCGTCAAAGGTTTTCTAATATAGGTGAATACTCTGTTCTACGCAAAGATAATCACCCTTTCAGGTTTATATTGCTAAATACACCTTCGAGAAAATTTTTACAGATACTTACAACACATGTATACACTGATGGACGGTCGGCTAATATTTTTACTACGGATCTAATGCGGTTTTATAATGCTATCTCTGACAACTCTAACGAGTCTAATATTCAGGATACTGTTGACATAATCGATAGGAATCATGACCGAATGTTTCTAACTGAGACGTCATTTTTTCAAAAAGTTAAATTTTTTATGCAAGCATTGGTGTCAGTGTTAATGGATTTGCTTGAGCCTACTGGGCGTTTAGAGCTCTCTAAAACAAACCGTTCCGATTCGTCGCTTGTTCTTACAGAAATATTGCCCAATGATTTTAACAAAATAAAGAAAAATGCAAAGCTAAAACAAGTCACATTACACCCTTGTTTTTTACGAGCATTTGTTAGGACGATTGAGGACTTTAACCTATCGCGTAAGAAGAAAAATACAACTTCGATAAAAATTCTTGATAATTTTAGTTTAAGACGTTTTTCAACAGATAAATCAATTGAACAACTTTATGATTGTATTTCGGCTCCTTACACATTACAGGCTAACTTGAAAAAGACAGATGCTCAAATTGAACGAGATTTCAATAAGCAATTAGAAAGTATGAAACAAGGCGGAGCACTAATGCAATTGTATAAATATCGAATTTATCATTGGATGGCTTTGCTTATGCCAAAAGCTTTTGCTGCACACTTTGCATCGAAAGTAATGATTCGTACGAATGTGATATGTACCAATGTTGGTGTTCTAGATCCTGCCCTTAAGAATTTTGGGAGTGCTAAAGTACTAAGTTATATTTCATTTCCAGCTCTTATTCCACCAGGAGAGATACTCTTTCAATTGAGCAGTTTTCAAGGAAAACTAAGATTACTTACGCTTTACCACACCGACCAGCTATCAAAATCTGAAGTCGTTAATAACTTGGTGAAGCCTTTTCTTAATAAATTAGGTGAAATTAACCTTCAAACAGATGAAACAGAGGCTAATGACGGCCTTGCTGCACCTGTTTTGAAAGGTTGAGTTTAAGTACTATTTTTTTGTAACCCTTATTTTTTAGTAGATTGGTTATAGGTGATAGATGTCACCCTGCCGGAGAGATTTGGAAATGAATTTTAATATAGGCGATTGGGTCTTAAATAATAAACGAATAGCAGCTGCAATATTGGCCGTTATTTTGTTTGCATCAATAGCTTTTTATCCTCAGCTTCGTTTTGACAACACACCTGATTCTTTTTTTATTCAGGGTGATCCAACTCTGGAAATGTATAATAAATATAAAGATACGTTTGGTAGTGATGAGTTTAGTTTTATCGTCATTGATGCGCCTGAAAAATGGACATCTTCTTTTATCAATAAAATAGATCAATTAACAAAATCAATAGAATCTTTGGATGCAGTAACAGAGGTAACTTCTATAACTAATGTAAGGTATATTCAGGGATTACAGGGAGCAATTGATGTTTCTGAGTTTTTAGAGTCTTCAGAAAATTTAACAGAGTCTCAATTGTTGAACAAGCGAACTCAAGCACTTAATCATCCCTTTTATCGTGATTTGTTAATTAGTGCTGATGGAAATAAGGTTGGAGTTTTAGCAGAAACAGAGCTTCGTCCTAAAGAAGTTATGTATAAAATTGAGCTGGCTGAAAATATTCGAAATATTATTAATAGTGAAACTTATGCTGATTTAAACCCTGTCGTCGTTGGCGCTCCAATTATAGATGCAGATGTATTTAAAATTATTAACACAGAGAGTGCAATATTTGGAAGTTTGTCATTTTTGATTGTTGGACTTGGATTTTATTTTATTTTTCGCTCATGGTTAGGTGTTATTCTCCCTTTAACTATTGCCACATTCTCCATTATGTTTGCAGTAGGTTTGATGGCTATGATGGGTGCTCCTGCAGGGTTATTAACTCCAATTATGCCGGGGTTTTTGATGTCAGTAGGCGTTGGATCTACGGTGTTTTTATTGACAGAAATCTATCAGCGTCGACTGGCTGGAAAATCACTTAAAGACTCAATTTCCGATGCTTATAGCCACTCGGCTGTGACAAGTATTTTGTCGGTCGCGACAACTGCAGGCGCTCTTTTTACTTTTAGTTGGTCGAAAGTAAAACCGGTTGAAGAGATTGGACTTATTATGGGGGGCGGATTAGTTGCATCGGTGATATTTGCCCTGTTACTCATTCCTCTGGTGTTATCTTGGGTGGGAGATATCAAAATATCTGAGCGATTACGTAAAACGCTGACAGCCAGAAATGTGTTTGTAGAAAAAATTGCTGAATTTGTCTATCGCAAGTGGAAGTTAATGCTTTCACTATTAGTTATCTGCATTGCTATTTCAGGGTGGGGAGTAACAAAACTTAGTGTCGATTATTACTATATTGGATTATTTAAAGAAGATACTAATATTTTTAAGTCGTACAAATACGTTGATGAGTCCCTTCGTGGCGCTGCCTCTATGGAAGTTATTTTTGATGTCAGTAATGTTGAGGGCGTAGATGCAAAAAGCCCCGAACTGCTTAAATCAATGGCAACTTTGCAGCGAGAAATGGAAAAGAAATTTACTGATTTAGGGTTGGAGTCATATAGTGCTGCAGATTTAGTCATGGAAATAAATCAAGCTTTAAACGAAGGAGATGAAAGCCAGTTTCGTATTCCTGACTCTAGACAGTCTATTGCTGAAGCTATGTTTTTATATGAGTCTTCAGGTGATGATGAATTAGAAGAATTTATTTCTCAGGACTATAAACAAGCGAGAATAAACTTGCGCTTAAAGTACCTTCCTGAGTCAAATTATGCTCCCCTTTATGCATTTCTTGATGAGTTTTTTGCTGAGTTAAAAAATACCAGCGGATACGACATGAGCATTAATGTTACTGGGGTTATTCCTTTGTGGTCAACATTAACGGGGTATTTGCTAGAAACAGAAGTTCAAGCGATTTTGCTGTCTGCTTTAGTTGTACTTTGTGTCATGGTGCTAGTATTCAGATCTGTGTTACTTGGTACTGCAATGATGCTTTGTAATTTGATCCCTGTTGTGATGGTTCTTGGGGCAATGGGGTTTATGGGAATATTTATTGACCCATTTACATTATTGGTATCTGCTATAGCAATAGGTATGTTAGACGATGACACAATTCATTTTGTTAGAGGTTTTTTAAAACATTTACATAATGAACCTGGAACAATGTTAACTTCGTTGAAGCATGCATATACAAATTCTGGACAAGCAATGATTTTCTTGTCAATGGTTTTGGTTGCAGGCTTTCTTGTTTACAACTTGTCGGGGGTTGCCAGTCTTGCAAAATTTGGTACGTTAACCGCTTTGGCTATAGGGGTCGGAGCATGTTGTGAATTTCTATTTACACCTGCTGTTTTAATTGCATGTGAAAGACTGGGTATTATAAAAAAAATAACACCTTTTTCTGAAAGAGCTGCAATCAAAGTAGGAGGGCGTTATGAAGTTTAAGTTACAATCGTTGATAGCGATAAAACTAGCGAGTATTTTAATCGTTACTGGATTTCTTTCTGATAGG
>JAUIHB010000157.1 GCA_030432465.1 Gammaproteobacteria bacterium | reverse complement strand
CGTACTTCCATTTCATCAATATTGGCATAGCGCTCTCCGCCAGAGCGGGTTAAGTCCTGAATTAAGCCAATACTGTCTTCAAGACTAGAATAAAATAAATTAAATTTGATTTGCCCCCGAGAATTAATTTTGCGACTAAATTCTAATTCAAAAGTATCTATTTTTTCTGGTTTTAAATCTTCTGCACCACGGAACTCATCATGTAACTCAAATAATGAAGGTTGGCGAAAAGCTGCGCCGTATAGTGCTTTTAAAACCCATTTATCATCGGGATTATAAATCAAACCTGCTCGTGGCGTATTGGTTGAACCATAATCGCTTCCGACACTAAAACGATTACCAATTGAGTAGGATAGTTTTGGATTAAATCTACCTTCGAATAAAGCATAAACAGCAGTTTCAGTTTCGTCGAAAACCTCATTAACTTTTTCCTGATTTAATCCACCACCAGCAACTGCAATATCCCAAGAAGAACTGGTAGTCGATTCGTTACCGCTTTGCTCTGCGCCCAACGATATAACTTGATCGGTCTGACGATTACCTAATAAACGCGCACCAATAGTTAACGTTTTATCATTATCAAAACTCCAGTCGAATTGATTTTCAAAACCAATTTGACTGCTCGCACTATGATAAGTTTTTTTCAAACCATTAAAGCGATAGATATATTCAAACCCGGTATCAGATTCTTGTTTGTCTAAACGATACCAAAGATCGGTTTTCCACTTAAGTTTATTATCAATCAAAAACTTTTTATTTTTCATATATACGGTCAATCCGCTATGATGAGAAATAAAATCAGGAGCTGTTGCTTCATACTCATAACCAACAACATAATTGCCTAACCCATTTTTGCGATCCCAATAATTCACACCCACTTGAAAATTATCAACCATCATTTTAAAGCGGATAGCCGTATTATCTTTTAAATTATTATAACCATCAGGAATCGCTGTTCCTGCACGAGGATGTGGCACATTAGTTACATAATTACCATTTTCATCATAATCTGCTGTTAAAAAGTCAGGATACTGATTATTACTGAAATAAGACCCGGGATCGGCTCGTCCCTTGCCTTGATCACCATCGGATTTCAGATGTTTTAAAGCAATTTGATAGTTCACTTCGCCCAACGACCCACCGTGCATTAACTCCATTGAGCGAGAGTTATTTTCACCTACAACCACTTTAACATCTGTACCGGTAAATTTCTGTTTCGTTATGATATGAATAATACCTGACACGGCTTGTGCACCATACAAAGAAGAGCCAGGCCCTTGGACAACCTCAATACGTTCGATATCCTGTAGAATTTGCTCGTCAGTTAAGCCCTGAGACCAGTTATAAGAAATATGATTCTGTACCAGCCCATCAACCATTACCAATAATCGAGTATTACCATTGTCACCGCCAATACCTCGATTTAAAAAGTGACTCGGATATTCACCGCCACCATCTTCATAAGTAGAAAAATCAAACCCAGGCAAATCTTCCAATATTTCTATGACATTGCGGTAGCCGCGCCTTTGGATCATTTCTTTGGTAATAACTTGAATGTTGGCATAGGATTCCTCGATCGATTGTTCGCGACGAGAAGAGGTTACCACTTTGATATTGGCTAAACTTTCTAAACTTAACGAAAAGTAATCATGTTTTTCTTCTTTGGCTAAAACAGCCTGATTTGGGTATGTCGCTGCCATTAATAAACTACTAACGAGACAGAAATTACCTAATTTTATCATGTTGCTATTTCTCAATAACGAGTTTCTTGAATCCGCTCATCATAACAGATCCGACTTGTAAGGGGTATGTTGTTCAATCAACACTCCCCTTTCTATATATTCAGCAAATAACAAAAACTCTACGGTTACCTTCTAAACTCGCCCTTATAAAAACTAGAATTACCTTGACAATAACGAAAGCTAATTCCACTAGGATTCAGTTTTTTCAGTATTTTTACGTAATCACTTTTTACAACAGGCTCGTCTGACAAAGCAGGATCAAATACATACCTACCATCAGTAAAAACAGCATGATAAGAGTACGACTCAGCAATAATACTCTTATTACGATTTTCAGGGATATAAATCGATTTAAAAATCTTCCCTATATCAAAAGAGCTCACTTTATCAGGCCAGTCAAAACTGATATCGGCATAATAGATAATGGCTCCACTACTTTGCGCATTATAGAACTTTTCAGCAATCTCAGAACAGTCAGCATCATTTAAAACCATTGCTCGAACACTTAAATTTTTCATAAGTTTTCGAGCAATTTGACATGGTGGAAACTGTTCGTTGATAGGTTTGACGGGATAATTTAAAATATGACGATACATTACAATTCCTTTGTTGAAGTTAAAAATTAATACCTAGATGGCATATACTCGTAACAGGCTATTTAGCCTGTTACGAGTATATTATGAAGATTCATCTAATCAATATCTAATCTGCCAATTCCTAACATATTATTTCAATATTTAGACTAATTTCATATTTTGGAACATCTATTTTTCTGCTATTATCTGGTGCTTTCTACACGTAAATGAATTGGTTATGGAACTAAAAATAGATAAGTTAGCTCGTGGAGTTCGAATAATTGCTGGTGAAGAAGCTAAAAAGCGACGGCAATTACTTAACAGTATGATTGAGCTTGCAGAAACTGCAGGATTTTCAGAAATTATTCTACCAAGCATTGAGCCATCTCAAGTCTACATAGATAAAGCAGGTTCTGAAATATTGGGACAAATGTATACTTTTGATGATAAAAAGGGACGGAATCTCTGTTTAAGGCCTGAAGTTACCGCAACAGTCCAGCTTGTAGCAGACAAGCACTACAATAAAAACCGTAATAAAAATGTAAAGGTATGGTACTTCGAAAGATGCTGGAGATATGAACGCCCACAAGAAGGTCGATATAGAGAGTTTTTTCAATTTGGAGTAGAAGTTTTAAATCCCTCTTCATCTGATGTAAAGCAGGAACTGATAGACTTAGCTAAGTCTATGGTTGCTCTTCAAACCCAAAATTTTGAGGTATTTGAAAGCGTCAAACGAGGTCTTTCATATTACACAGAAGATGGTTTCGAAATTACGGTTCCAAGTCTAGGAGCTCAAAAACAAGTAGTTGGAGGAGGCGCATATGATCAAGGAATTGGGTTTGCCATAGGCTTTGACCGTTTAATGTTAAGTGATAAAGACTAAAAAACTTATCAACAACTGCCTTTTAATAACCTTTTTAGAGCGATACTAAACTCTAAAAAGGTTATCCCTCAAATATTACCTTATTCCGACAATAGTCTCATTTCTATTAAGTGTTGAGTAAAACCAGCTTTCTCATAGGCCTTTATAGCAGACTGATTTCCCGAATAAACCGTTAAACGCACTTCCTTAAGCCCTTGTGCATTTGACCATTTGATAAGTTCGTCAATAATTAACTGATTAACACCACATCCCCGAAACTCAGGCGATACAAACATAAACCCTAGATAAGCATATTTTTCATGTTGTAGAAAAGGTTTGGCAGGCATGATCTTTGCGAAGCCTGAAGCAATAATTTTAGTTTCCAATTCTGCAACGATAACTTCAGCATCATTAACTTTTATTAATTCTGCAATATCATAGTAACTAATAGGATCAGGCTTTAAGGTTTTATCATAAGGCCGCTCACTTTGAATAATCCCCTGCTCAAATGTACACAATTGAGGTAGATCCTGTAAACAAGCTTGCCTGATTAACATATCGGTTGGTAAAGATTTTAGATCGCGTTTATTCATTAAATTACAACTAATTTTTATTTTTCACAGGTTTGTCTGTTTGGCTCTTTAACCCAGAACGATTATTGATACATAAAAACCATGCCCATCCTATCAAAATAATTTGTAATGGTGCACGAATAAATAAATAAATTGGTCCCCATTGGTGTCCACCTAATCCAATGTAATTTATTGCCGCATAAATATTAGCAGGAAAAAACAGGACAAAAATTACAATCGCGAGTTTCGCAGCAACCTTTTGAAGTGATGGTACAAATAGCATAAAACCAATAATTAATTCTAATACTCCAGTAACATAAATAATAACTACACGCCAGGGAATCCAAGCAGGTAACATTTCAACCATTCCTTGAGTTTTAACAAAATGTCCAATAAAAAAGAAAATAAACGCAAGACCCAATCCCCAACAAGCGTACTTTTGGCGATTAAGCAATGCATTTTCACGCCCTGATATTAGCAATGCCAATCCCCAAGGGGCTGCTAACAAAACTAAAATAATAAAAGGTGTAAGCATATCAATCCACAGACAAATAAAGACTATCCCAACAATTCATTCAAACAATAACATGACATTAATTTCACGCAACCCTTTCAAATCAATTACAATCAATTCAATGTAATTTACTTTATCTGATTTCATTTTTTGAGGTGCTTATGTCACAAGTTTTACAGCAATTACTCGATCTGCTCAGTTTGGAAAAAATTGAGGAAGGACTCTTTCGTGGTAATAGTCAAGACATTGCACTGGGTCATGTGTTTGGTGGACAAGTCATTGGACAGGCACTTTCTGCCGCAAAACGGACGATGGATCCACAAAGAAGAGTTCATTCTCTGCATAGCTATTTTCTCCGTCCAGGCGATGCTACCAAACCAATAATTTACGATGTCGAAAATATTCGTGATGGCGGAAGTATTTCAACACGGCGTATTAAAGCAATCCAAAACGGGAAACGGATCTTCTTTATGACTGCCTCTTTTCATCAATCAAGTGGCGGTTTTGATCATCAAGCGGAAATGCCTCAGGTAACTCCACCAGAAGAGTTGAAATCCGAACTGGATATCGCTCGCGAATTTGAAGCGCATATTCCAGAGAAAATTCGTCACCTTGTCACTTGTGAAAAACCTATTGAAATTCGCCCTGTTGAGTTTTTTAATCCATTAAAGCCAGATGTAGCGCCACCCAAACGTCATATTTGGATGAAAGCAAATGGCTCATTACCAGAAGACTTACGGGTACATAAGTACTTACTTGCTTACGCATCAGATTTTGCTTTTCTTCCGGTCGCAGGCCAACCACATAAAGTCTCTTTCATGTTACCGCAATTCCAAATGGCAACCATAGATCACAGCATGTGGTTTCACCGTGAGTTTCGCTTTGATGACTGGTTACTCCATGTCATAGAAAGTCCTTCCGCCAGTAATGATCGAGGCTTTGTACGTGGTCAGTTTTTTGATCGTCAAGGTCGATTAGTTGCCAGCAGCGCTCAAGAAGGCGTTATGCGGGCTCGTCAAAAGTGATTTTCACTCTGTCCATATGGAATAGAAATAAGCCTGAATGAGGCTCATACAGTTTTTGCTAATTGTGAGTCTTAGCCATCAGCAGCGCAGATATTGAGTTCTAATATTAAATAAAATGAGATAAAACTCAAATTAAATGCAAATAAGAACAATTAGCATTTGCATTTATGTTTTTTTGCCGCTAATATATTTTCCAAGTTCTTAAACATTAGAGCATTCATTGTTAGAACATTTTTGTTAGAACATCAGGTAAAGGGACAGTAATATGGGTTATCAGATAGAAGCTTATTTAGATAATGGCAAACCAACGCTGAAAATTTACGATATAAAACGGCAGGCTTTATGCTTGTCTTGGACTTACGCAAAGTCGCTGGATGCGACTGCATCAGAATGCGAAGTCCATCGTTTATTTCGCGAGTTACTGCTGCTCACCTGTAAACAGGATATGCACAATATCAGAGTATTTAACCTCTCTCCTCCGCAAAGAGATAACCAGACTAGTCAGACAGTCTTTTTATCTTAGGTTTCGACACACCTTCCTGTTTGAAGGTGCTGTTAGGTACTCTGAAGGGTGTATATAAATCATAACCGCCGTTGACCCCATCCTAGAATGGTTATGATTTTAAGGCTCGGCTCCCCGCCGAGCCTTTTTTATTGCTCATATAATTAGGGCGTGTTTATCTTTCATTCTTTGAGATTGTTGCGGTTAAAATTTTGCCAATCGAGGCGCGCGGAGCGTGGTTTAGTCACTCTAAATCAGCGACAAGTAACGAAGAGTGACGAAATTTTAGCCACAACCCGTAGGGCCGAACCATTTTTTCGCCCTGCTGCGTTAAAAGCTGAACCTGTAGAATGACTACAGGATACACCTTTTGCCTTGCAGGACAAAAAAATGGCTTCGGCAATCTCAAAGAATGAAAGATAAACACGCCCTAATGTGCTTGGACTTTATGCTGTATTAACAAACTAAACTCGTCAAGCGAACAAACTGATTCGACTTCAGCTAAATTAATATGCGTTTCTCCTTTCCACTGACAAAAATGACTACAGTCAGCTAGTTCTCCTTCCGCAAGCTCTAAAGTAAAATAAAGAATTTCCGGTACCGCTTCGTCAATTTTAGATTGAGAAAGATCCACCATAGCTACTATCCCGACATAAAAACATTCAACATAAGCTTGCGGTTTTGGCAGTTCAATCAAAACCAATGGATAATTACCAACTCTGGACAGCACAATATTAAACTCATCCGCGTCTAGTAAAGTAGGATCTTCAGGGTGATGCTCTTCAACCTGAGTAATCATATGTTCAACAAATTTCTTTTGTTCAGACGAACCAATTGCGCCAAAAAAATAGTGTGGATCCTGCTCACAAACTTGTTTAAGCGCTACATGCGCCATGACATAATGACGAGCACGAGGCTCGTCTAATAATGCGGCTTTATCGGAAAGTTCGCTTTTTTCAAACATGAATTACTCCAGCTTTTAGGTTGTACATCAAGTTGCCCAACGAGCAACGAGATTCTGAATAATACGGAGTTTTGCACTAACATTCTTTGGATTAACCCAGTCATACCCAATCGCTTGCCAATCCTTATCATCATGATCAAATCCTAACTTTTCTAAATAGGTGGTGGTGGTTACAAAAAACTGTTGTTTGTAAGGCAGCAAGACTCCTCCTGACTGTAATTGTAACGTTCGCGCTTCATCATAGCGAGTAAACCAATGATTGATAAAGCCACCAAATATTGGACGACCAAAAAATTCATCAAAATCAAGCGAGTTTTCAATCTCAACTTGATGTTTTAATGCCGACCAGCTATCAAACCCCTGTTCTTGAGCAATAATCTGCAAAGCATGTTTACGACGAATTTTATGAGGTTCTTGTAAAAAGGTTTCAAAGCCATGCTGATACAAACGATTACGCAATTGACTATGAATCACCATATCAGCTTCGCTAAGCTGCTTTAACAATATCGATGCTTGCGCTTTAAAATAGTTTAAATTTTTACCTATTGTTCGAGAAGATTTGATTTTCATCATTATCACCTTTGTTTTTTTGCTTCCCCTACCAAAGCAACCAAAGTGAATAAAAAACCAAATAAAAAATATATTGATTAGAGATGAGCATAACTCTTTTGCAGGGCAGGCGTTCTTGACACCTGCTATTATTTTAAAACAGCTACTCTCAAATGCCAATAGTTAAAAAGAAATAAACACTCCTGACAGTATGCTGTCAGGAGGTCTCATTTATTATGCACATACACCATTTAACCCAAATGTACTATTTGTTCATTAATTTACTCAAACGAGTATAACTAACAAGAGGAACTTTATTATGAATCACATCGTCACATGGGCAGAAATACCAGCCAACAACCTTCAACGTGCAATGGACTTTTATCAAGAAGTCTTAGGTTTGAAGTTTAAATGCGAAACCATGGATGGATTTGAAATGGCATTAATCGAGAGCGAAAACGAAACTGTGTCGGGAGCTCTTATTGCCGGTAAAGGTTGTACGCCGAGTATGGATGGTTCAGTTGTTTATTTAAACGGTGGTGATGATCTTGCTAAACCCTTGAAGACAATTGAAAAGTTAGGTTGTGAAGTACTCATACCCAAAACTGCGATTCATGATGGTGAGTGCGGATTTTTCGCACAATTTGTTGATCCAGAAGGCAACCGTGTTGGTTTGTGGTCAATGAAATAAATCTTGATTGATTCAATATTTATCAGTCAGGTTAAGCATACTTGTTTAGCCTGACCTGTCTACGCTATGCTTAAGTCATAATAACGTGTAGAAAGGTAGTTAAATCTTTGAATCAATCACATTACCCACAAAAGTCAGCTCATATTAGAAAGTCTATTTATCGATATTGTCTATTTTTATTATGTTTATCTTGTATTAGCGCCTGCAACCACCAAGCTTCTCTGCCAGCGCTTTCCAGTGATGATGTCATTCTCGCATTTGGGGATAGCTTAACCTATGGCGTAGGAACATCAAAAGAAGAAAGCTATCCAGCCAAACTCGAACAATTGACCGGCATCACCGTTATCAATGCGGGTATTTCTGGAGAAACAACCAGTCAAGGTGTTGAAAGATTTGCAGTCTTAGTTGAGAAATACCATCCAGCATTAATTATTCTTATGGAAGGTGGTAATGATATTTTGCGTAACCACCCACCCCAGACAACCAAACAAAACTTATCGACCATGCTCAATATTGCAAAACAGAAGGCAATTCCAGTTATATTAATAGGCGTACCAGAAAAAAAATTGTTTTCAGATAGCGCACCTTTTTATCAGGAACTAGCCGATGAATTTGATGTGATTTCCGGTTTGCGGCTTGGGGCAGACGATTATCTGACCAAAGACATAAGCCAGCAACAAATGTTGGCGCGTATTGTTGCGCTGTTTCGCCGTGTTCAAGCCATGAGTTCAGACTCGAGCAGCGATGAGCAGATTACCCGCGGGGAGCTGAAGATCAATATGGATCGAATGCAAGCGACCTGGTCCGGGCAGCCCGTTGAATTAACGGTGACCGAACTCTGGATGGTGTATGCATTAACCAGGCAACCCGGTCATGTAAAAAGCCGCCAGCAAC
>JAUIHB010000156.1 GCA_030432465.1 Gammaproteobacteria bacterium | reverse complement strand
TTTGGGTCGGGCAGAATATGGAATTGTTTGTCATAGCCGCCGATGGTATTGATTTCTACTACTCCTGCTACCTGAGCTAACTGAGGTTTTATGATCCAGTCTTGTATCTCGCGAAGAGCAATGGCATCAAAAGGACGAGTATCGGTCTGGATAGCATTAGGTCTGGCTTCCACAGTGTACATAAAAATCTCACCAAGCCCCGTTGCAATCGGTCCCATAGTGGGTTCAATACCCGGCGGCAGACTGTTTTTAATTGTACCGAGTCGTTCATCAATCAAGTTTCGAGCAAAGTAGATATCCGTACCTTCTTCAAACACAACCGTAACCTGTGATAAGGCATAGCGAGAAAGCGAACGGGTGTATTCCAGATGGGGTAAGCCATAGAGTGCAGTTTCAATGGGAAATGTGATGCGCTGTTCGGTTTCAAGCGGTGAATAACCGAGTGCTTTGGTATTGATCTGAACCTGAACGTTGGTGATATCAGGTACTGCATCAATTGGTAGCTTTTGGTAACTCCAGAAGCCAATACCAACGAGCACTAAAATCATACTCAGCATAAAATAGCGCCGCGCTATGGATAAGCGAACTAAGGAATCAATCATAGTAGTCACCTGAATTAATGCGCATGACCAGCACCGGATTTCTCGATGTCGGCTTTTATGAGATAGCTGTTATCCAGCACGTAAGTGGCACCAGAATTCAGACCCGCAATAATTTCGGTGTAGTGACTATCTGAACGTGCTACAACAACTTGGCGTGGCTCATAGTGCTCGCCTTCCTTGATAAAAATGACTGTCTTGCCATTAAGCTGATGAAGTGCTTTGTTTTCCACTCGTAAACTCACTTCTTCTTTTGCGACAATAATATCGGCACTCACCAGATCACCGGGTGTGTGTTGCAGGTCACTGTTATCAAATTTAACGCGTGCCAGAAGGTAAGGCTCATTGGCGGGGCCGGGGATAATATGGTGGATGTTGCTTAAGATGACTTGTTCATCATCCAGCAGTTC
This sequence comes from Gammaproteobacteria bacterium, assembly GCA_030432465.1. Lineage (GTDB taxonomy): Bacteria > Pseudomonadota > Gammaproteobacteria > Enterobacterales > Kangiellaceae > Aliikangiella. The sequence goes on along the minus strand of JAUIHB010000156.1, from coordinate 7,920 downwards.
CACTGGTTGGTTTTGTTTTACTTGTTTACGTTGGTTATGGAACACTTTAAGTTCTGCCCACAAAGCTGTGTTGTTCAAGAGTTTAAACAATGACTGCTTGCCAGTGACTTCGCCAACATTGACCATTCTGTGTTGGAGCATGCCGTCTATGGGGGATTTCAAATCGTAATTTTGCAGACTCTCATTGGATTCAATTGTGGCCAGTATTTGTCCTTGCTTGACCTGATCACCAATATTCACCGATACAGACTGCACAATACCGGGAAAGCGCGCCTTTATATCAGCGGTGTTATCCGGGGAGGCTTGTAGACGACCGAAAACTCTCAACTTTTGCTTTATGATACCCGGTTGAGCTTCGACAAATGTTAAACCGTTTTTAGCTGCCATGTCGTCGTGGATTTCAACTCTGTTTTCATAAGACGACCAGTCCCAGTGATAGCTTTTATTATTCAGAGTTAAAGAGAGTTCCAGATCGTAGGAATGTGGTTCGTCTGCTGCTATATCGCCTTGCCAGTAATAATCTTTTTTGTGAAAAGCGACCTGTAATGGAGCTTCACCAAGACGTTTTAAAGTTAATTGCAGTGTTGCATTTTCGACAGGCTTGGCCTGTTGCGATACCCAGATCCGAAAGTGTGGTGTGGTTTCATCATGAGCAATCGCGAACTCCACTTCAATAGCGTCTTTGGTGAGGACTTTACCGCCATGTGAGCCTTTGACGTATTGATGTTGTTCTTCAGCTTCATGATGATCGTGATTATCTGATGACCATGCAGTAGTTGTACCTAGGAATCCCAGAAAGGTGATTAAAATTAGTTGAAAGCGTTTCATGTCTAATCCTGATGAGTAATTTGTTTTACGGCTTGCATGCCAGAGAAGCTTTTGGGTGCCAGCGATTGAGCAGTTAATTGCTCAATAAGTGACTGGTTACGTAATACATTAGTGGCTGCCTGAACCATCATATGCCGGGCAGCTAACAGTTCTCGCTGTGCGCCAACCCAGTCAATGTAGCTGTATCGTCCGCTTTGATAGGCCTTGCTGGTTTGTTTTAAAGAGGCTTCTAATGCCGGTAAAATAGTGGACTGCAAGCGTTTTACTGTCGCTAGCTGCTGTTGTCGAGTTCGATAGGCTTGATAGAGCTTGGCCTGTAGCTGCAATTGTTGAGCTTTCTGTTCATAAGCTATCGATTCTTTTGCTGCTATTGCAGCTGTTACAGCACCTTGATTACGATTTTTACTAAATAAAGGCATTGTAAAGCCAGCATTGAAAGCTGCGTCACCGTTTCCAGAGTCATGTTTGATACCAACCTGCCATGAAATGTCTGACTGTGATGCGCTGCGTGATAGTTGTATTTCGGCATTTTGTACGCGTAAACGATCAGCATATATTTGCAACGCAGGGCTTGCGAGCAACGCTTGCATTAACTCTTGATAAGATTTCACTTCGCTAAAAGCAAATAAATCACCAGAAACGTAGTTGAACTGGGGTTCTGGTTCGCCCCACAAAATAGATAGCTGGGTCTGCTGGATTTGAAACTGGCTCTGAAGTACATCCAATGGAAGTTTTGCCTGAGCTAAGGCTGCTTTGGCGCGAGTGGCTTCTGCTTGAAAAACGGCTCCCTTTTTGACTCGCTGCTGAACGATGTCTAAAGTTGCCGCCGCGAGCGCTACCGCTTCTTCGGCAAGTTTTATCTGCTGCTGTATGGATAACAGGCTGATAAATGACTGAGTTGCTTGCCCCAGTACATCAATTGTCTGAACTTTCAGGTTGGCCTGTTCAAGTTGGTAGCGACTCTGCGCAGCTTTTATCCGTGAGCTGCGCTTGTCACCGAATTCGATAACCGAGCCTAAAGATACGGTTAATTCAGCACTATCGAAGGCGGCATAATCGCCGCTGCCTGACAGGTTTTCTGCCTCAATTCCAAGCTGATAACTCGGAGCCTGATCAGCAGATTGCTGAAGCCCAGCCAGTTGACGAAATCGAGGTTGAAAGCCTTGTAATGACGGATTGTGTTTCAGAATTTTTTGCACCGCTTTAGATAACGATAAGGCTTGCTCAGCAGTGGAATTCCGGTTATTAACGGGAGTCCCGTAGATCTTTGAGGACTGTATAATCAATGCTGTTAACAATAATAGCCACAGCACTGCTTGCTGCATACGAGCAGCAACATGAAAATCAATAAGCATAATAAATACCTGTTATTTAACAGTTAAATGAGTTTTAAAGTTGAATAAGCTGACAGGTATCAGGCAGAAGGAGGACGATAGATATCGTTACGATTGTCGCTAAATAAGAGGGAATTGCTACTAAAAAGTGCTGTTTTGACTGGCGCAAATAGCGTTTCATTCAACACGGTCAACAGGCTCATGTGGGAGCCATGACAATGATGACAGTTATCACATTCTTGTTCGGTATCTTCACAGAAGTCTGGGTCCAATTGCGACTTCTGAGTATCATCGAATGAAATTTGAACTTTTTGATTTGCTAGGGAAGATAATGGAGTTTGTTGTTCTGCATGATGCGCGCTTTGGAGCTCATCATCTATATGTAGATCCAGCTCCGCACTATCTTGAATAACCAGAAATGACTGAACTACAACCAGCAATAACACCAGTAGCCTACTGATTGTTTTGAGCATTGCAGCAGATTCAGTCATAAAGTTATGTAAGTTAATTTAATGAATAATGTGAATTAATCTGTCAAATCAGAATGTACTGCTCAATTAACCTATTAAGAAGCACTGCCAAACAGATACCCATGATAGCTTATTTATTGGTGTGTTGCTATCTATACACGCCATTGCTGGTTGTTCCTAAATTCATTTAACTTCATCCCAGTTTTCATTCGCCCAAGCTGCAGTTTTTTGCATGATTTGTCTGGAGTGGTTATTAATTTTATTTAAAATCAATGTCTGTAGCTCAGATAGATTTTCGTTAATTTCAAAGTGACTGTCCTGATTAACATGAATTAAGCGACTGTCTCGTAATACACTGACTGTATTTCTAAATAGGTTTTTATCACAAGCTTCTGGAGCGTTCAAACTATACAGAGCAGCTATTCGTTGAGCGAGTTGCTGACTTCGATTTTCTAATTCTTGACGAGTTAAGTTTTTACGACCTGCTTGAGTTGAGAGTAAAGTTAAAATGATGCCATAACGAAGTAATGTTGGCCGTGCTATTTGTGCCAAAGTAAATAATTGATCAAATTCAGTACTATTTTCAGGTGTCCTTGAAAGGGTACCTTGATTATCTTGAATTAAACCTCTCTTAACCAGTATTTCAATATTCGCAATAATGTGTTGTTTGAATTCTTGTTCATCCCAACAAATGAACAATTCTTTTTTGATGAAAGGAAAAATTTTGACTAAGTCATTAATAAGCTGTATTTGTTGAATTGATTGTTGGTTGATAAAGCAACTGGCAATTAACGATGAGGTAATATAAATATGAAGTATATTATTTCGGTAATAAGTTAAAAGTGCTGCTGTTTGTTCGTCGGTGGTAATTATTTTTCCCATGGGGTTATCGACAGAAAAAATGGTACCTAGTTTTTCTGCCTGAGCAATCAGTTCATTAGCACTGTCTTGTGGTAAATAAGTTTGTTCACTATAGTTTGAATGTTGCCCCAGTGCTATGAGGAGTTCAAGCTGTTGCTCTAACTCATGTTTACCCATGGCATTACGTTCGCTGGATAATAAAACTAACGCTACAATACTGACCGAGTTAACTGTCGCAGATGCATTAATACGTTCCATTAGGGTGATCGCTAAATCATTGACCTGTGGTGTTAACCAGCCGGGTTTTGCATTTGCCTGTTCTTTGTAATCATGCCAATCCGGTTGATGTTGAGTTAAATAGTCATTCAGGATTAATGGTTGAGAAAAGTTTAAATACACTTTGCCAAAAGCTTGTTTAAGCGTTTTTCTGATCCCCAGTAATTGCCCAAAAGATTCTTTTTTCTTTTCACCGCCTCGCAGTTCATTTAAATAACTTTTTCCTTCAAACATACGTTCATAGCCAATATAAACTGGAACTAATGCAATTGGTTTACGCGTGCCGCGTAAACAGCTTTGTACAGTCATGGCAAGTAGGCCTGTCTTGGGCGATAACAGACGTCCCGTTCGGCTGCGGCCACCTTCTGGGAAAAATTTAAGTGGTATACCGCGATCCATTAACTGAAAAATATATTCGTTAAAAACGGCAGTATAAAGTTTGTTGCCACCAAAACTGCGGCGTAAAAAGAATGCACCACCGCGGCGCAAAATTGGTCCAGCAGGCCAGAAGTTTAAATTAATTCCAGCGGCAATATGAGGTGGAACTAAACCTTCGTGATAAAGCGTGTAAGAGAGGAGCAGATAATCTATATGACTACGGTGACTCGGTACATAAATAAGTTCATGAGTTGTCGCCAGCTCACGTACCATTTCGACATTTTGTACTTGTACTCCGTCGTAAATTTTATTCCATAAGTGAGTTAGTGCAGACTCTAAAATTCTTATTGTTTTGTAGGAATAAGCTGAGGCAATTTCATCGGCATAATTAGTTGCTAATTTTTTGGCTTTTTGAATACTGATTTTTTTCTTTTTGGCTTCTTTTTCTATCGCGTTCTTTACATTGTCGCTGACTACGATATTGGTTATCACTTGACGGCGGTTAGTAATTAAAGGCCCCATTGCTGCTTTACGTCGTCTGTGAAAATGGACCCGTAAAGTGCGGGTGAGCTTGGTCAGTACCGTTTTTTCGTTGGTATTTGCTTCAATCATCCGTTTTATATCAACGGGTTTTGCAAAGCGAACAAAAGAGTTTCTTCCCTGAAGAATAAATAAGAAAAATTTTCTTAAAGGGTTAGCACTTTCTGTATCGGTAAACATTAATCTTAATAATGAATTTTCTTTACCGGGATTACGTCCCCAATAGATGGATACTGGAATTAACTGGTGCTTTTTATCGGGTTGATTTTTTTGTGAGCCAAGTAACGTGAGTAATAATTCTTGATATTTTTTGACTGGTTTACCTCCAAAATTAAACCACCGTTTGTTTTGGAGAAAAAATACGGTGCCGTTAGGCAGAGGAGATGTTCCTCGACTAATGGTTTGAGGCTCTGGTAAATCGAGTAATTTGGCTTTTTCTTTCAACATGAGCAAACTGCTGGTTGAGCGCCTTTGAATGACATAGTACACGGGCTGTTCTGGATCAATCTGTAGATCTTTGATTGGATCGTCAGGCAATAACTTGCTTGAGACCAGCAGCTTTAGTGGTACAGAGACAATTTGTTGGTAAATTCGATTTAACAGCATATATCAGTAAATTTGTGGGTTAGCTTTGAGTAGAAAAGCTTAACGCATGAAAAGAAAGCGCATTTTAAGCAATATTGGCTTTTCATGCTAGCTAAGCCTGAACTTCAAATGTGACAAGGAGTTTACCTGTCATGTCTTGGTATTATTATTCCTACTAAATAAGCATTTCAATTGGGTGTGGATGACTTAAAAAGTCGCGAGGACTAGCAGTATAACCATAAGCCCCTGATTGATAAATAACCACTAAATCACCGATCTCGACCTTAGGTAATTCATACTTATTTGCAAGCAGATCGAGTGGGGTACAGAGTGGCCCGACTATTTGCACTGGTTTGCCTGCAGGTTGTTGCATTTTATTTCCTATAGCAACAGGATAATTTTTGCGGATAACTTGTCCAAAGTTCCCTGAAGCTGCCAAATGTTGATGTAATCCACCATTAACCACAACAAATTCTGTGCCGCGACTTTGTTTGATATCCGTTACTTCTGCTACATAAAGCCCTGCATCCCCAACTAAAAAGCGGCCTAATTCCATAGCAACTTCACACTGCCCAAGGCGGGGAGCATATTGATTCAGTAGCTCTTCAAGTTGCTCACCTATGGCATCCAAGGAAATCTTTTTCTCGCCTGCAAAGTAAGGGATCCCCAAGCCGCCGCCAATATTGAGAGTTTCCATATTTGATTTAGCTGATTGTTGGAGGTTTTCTGCCAATTGAAAAGTTGCTTGATGTGCCATTAATATGGCATCAGGATTGAGGTTTTGCGACCCTGTAAAAATATGCAGACCACGGTAATGTAAACCGAAATCAGCTATTTGTTGTAAAGCCAGAGGGACTTGTTCAGCATCGATACCAAATTGTTGTGCGCCGCCACCCATCTTCATGCCTGAGCCTTTTAGCTCAAAATCTGGATTAACTCTTACGGCAACGCGGGCGCGAATGCCGAGCTCATCACTAATATCACGTAGTTTCTGTAGCTCATTGAAAGATTCAATATTGATGGTTGTGTGGCTTGCAACAGCCATTCGCATTTCCCATAAAGATTTGCCGGGCCCTGCAAAACTGATATGTTGTCCATTCATACCGCTGTTTAGTGCATGTCTTAGCTCGTTTCCGCTGGCGACATCCAGACCATCGACTAAGGGGTGAATAAACCCAATTAAAGCGGGCATTGGGTTTGCCTTAACGGCGTAGTGAATTTTCAAACGATTGGGTAGTTTATGGCGTAATAGTTGAATCTTTTGATGAATGACACTGCGATCATACACATAAAAAGGGGTTTGACCCGCTTGGTGCTTTATCTGACTCAGAGGTTGTCCATTGACTAATAATTGTTCGCCTTGAGATTGAAACTGATCCATCGGACTATGTGTCAATTTACTGCGTACAGGGACTTTATTGGTCGAATTATTCTGAGAAACTTGAGTCACATGGGGCTCCAGAGTTATTGAAATAGGTCTGCATATTCTTGTGCCAGTAATGGCCGATTTATTTTACCATTGGGATTACGCGGCAACATCTCTTTTAATTGAATGGCTTTGGGTTGCATAAAATTAGGTAATTGCTTTTTACAATATTGTAGTAGTGCCTGTTCGTCAAATGTAGCGGTATTGGTTGGTTTTATAACTAATACTACTGCTTGTCCTAAAGCGTTATGCTTGATACCGAGTGCCGCAACTTCACTGACTTCAGCGTGCTGATAAAGACATTCTTCAATTTCGCTTGGGCTAATTCGATAACCAGAGCTTTTGATCATGTCATCTTGACGACCAATAAAATAAAGGAATCCATTTTTATCTTTCATGACGGTATCACCTGAGTAGACCGCCCACTCGGTTGTAAGCCCACGGCTTATTGAGTGCGGTAGTGGCTTAAATCTTTGCGCTGTTTTTTCCGGCGCATTCCAGTATCCCATGGCAACATGAGGGCCGCGATGAACCAGCTCACCATGTTCTCCAGCTTCACACTCCTGTCCTTGTTGGTTTAGCACTAAGATTTCAGCATCGGGAATAGCTTTACCCATAGAGGTTGGATGTTGGTCAAGATACTCAGGTTCTAAATAAGTACTTCTGAAAGCCTCTGTTAATCCATACATTAAATAAGGAGAGGTTGCGGGAAGCTTTTCGCGTAACGCATTTAAAGTCGCTTGTGGCATCGCTCCACCACTATTGGTGAGATAACGTAAAGATTGAGTCGCTTCTATCGGCCAGTCTAATTCAGCTAGTTGGATCCAAAGCGGAGGAACTGCTGCCAGTCCGGTGATATGATGTTGGACAACTGCTTTAATTACATCTCTTGGTAACAGATATTCCATCAGTACAACTGTTGCACCACTTAAGAACGCTGTGGTGATTTGCGAAAGACCATAGTCAAAACTAAAAGGAAGTACTGCGAGCAATTTATCTTGTGCGTGATTATTCAGATACTCTGCCACACTTTTAGCACCTGCCACTAAATTGTTGTGCGATAAAACTACGCCTTTAGGATTACCTGTACTGCCTGAAGTGTAAAGTATTGCTGCGATATCACAGCTGATTTTTTGTGGGAAGTGAGCTGAGGACTCATCTTGCTCCAGATTAGACTGCCAATAATGTAGATTGTCTGAGTCAGTCAAAGGTTGTTGAGAAT
>JAUIHB010000155.1 GCA_030432465.1 Gammaproteobacteria bacterium | reverse complement strand
TGCATACTGCGCGCTTCTGAGGCTATTTCTCCATAGCTTTTACCCAATAGCGGATTGTATTCACCTATGTCTATTTTAAGAATTCCCTTGAGTTCATCCTCGGTAGGTTGGTAACGACGAAATACCCAGTAATTGTTCCAAAAGAGTCGCTTTGGCTGCCAAGGTGCTACCCACTCCAATTGATCGGGAAAAGCTTCGGGGTTTCCAGCAAGATTAAATGCCTCATGAGCCAACATAGCTGAAGCAGTATGATGCCCATGACCTCCTCCGCCTTTTTCGGGAGTCGCAAATCGAGTAATGATGATGTCTGGCCTGAATTTCCGAATGGCCCAAACTACATCAGATAAAACAGCCTCTTTGTCCCAAATTGAAAGGGTTTCTTCCGGCGTTTTTGAATAGCCAAAATCATACGCCCTTGAAAACATTTGCTCACCGCCATCTATTCTACGTGCTGCCAACAGTTCTTGAGTTCTGAGTACACCAAGCAGTTGTCCTTGTTCTTCCCCAATGATGTTTTGTCCTCCGTCTCCCCGAGTAAGAGAAAGGTAACCAGTTCGATAACCTTTCCCATTGGCAAAATAAGTGATAACCCGCTGGTTTTCATCGTCAGGGTGGGCAGCTATATATAACACACTTCCGAGCACCTGCAATTTTTTCAGGGCCGCCTGGATTTCTGCTGCATTTTTTGCTGGCATAGGAGCCTGAGCAAAAACCAAGACAGGAAGCAAAAAGAAAATGAATAAGAATGATTTTATTTTATGCATGGGTTTATGTCGAATTTTTGTGTTTGACTTCGAATATAAGCACCATGAGGTCAATATGTAAACTGATGACTTAAAAAAAGCTAGGATGGCTTGTTCTAGGGATGAAAATTCTGATTCGTTTTTACCTTTGATGCCACTGAAAAGTTTTTTGTCATTCCTTTGACAATTAATGCGCCTAAACTTTTGTATTAAATAAAAAAATCTTTAATTGCTCGCTCAGTCGTTCCTCAATTTGTCGGATTCTTTCTCTTGTCAAACCATAGTTGATTCCAATCTCTTCAAGAGTCAATTCTTTTCTTCCATCTAAACCAAAGAAAGATTTAATGACCTCAGCTTCAACTTAAGGAGCTTGTATTTTGCGTCATGAATGACTATGAATTTAAACCTCTTTCCTTAGATTACTTAGACCTTATTGCACCTATTGAGCAGGCGGCTCATTTATCTCCGTGGAGCAAAAATAGCCTGTCCAAGAGCTTACAGGATCCTAATCATAAAGCTTGGCTTTTGAAAAAAGATCAACAAGTTATCGGCTACATGTTTGTGATGACTGTCATTGATCAGTGGGAATTACTTAATATTGTTGTATCACCTGATTACCAGAAGCAGGGATGGGGTAAAGTGTTGATGGCTAGTTTGCTTGATGAGGCTAAAAAACATCAAATTCAAACGCTGTTTCTTGAAGTTCGGCGCTCAAACAATGCGGCTATTGCTCTGTATTTAGCCCATGATTTCTTTGAAGTTGGTGTACGTAAAAATTATTACCCAACTAAAACTGGGCGAGAAGATGCATTACTTATGCAATACAGCTTTTAATTAATTTTAAAAAGGCTATCTAAAAAGACTATTTTTTAACAATAGCGACTGAACCGAGTGATACAAGCTGGCAAATTGTTAACTAATCTAGGATAATTCCGCTTTTATTTAAACTCTTCCACAGGATTGTATTTGTGAGTGTAGAATCAGACTTAAGACGTACCTTTGCTATCATTTCTCATCCTGATGCAGGTAAAACCACCATTACTGAAAAACTTTTGTTGTTAGGGCAAAAAATTCAGGAAGCGGGAACCGTTAAAGGAAAAAAGTCTGGTAAACATGCGACTTCAGACTGGATGGAAATGGAAAAGCAACGCGGGATTTCCGTCACGACCTCTGTTATGCAATTTCCGTTCGGCGGTAAAGTGGTTAATTTACTGGATACGCCAGGTCATGAAGACTTTTCTGAAGACACTTATCGAACTTTAACCGCTGTTGATTCTGCATTAATGGTTATTGATAGTAGTAAAGGGGTAGAAGATAGAACCATCAAATTGATGGAAGTTTGCCGTTTGCGTGACACCCCCATTGTTACTTTCATGAATAAACTTGATCGAGATATTAAAGATCCAATTGAGTTGATGGATGAAGTGGAGGATGTGTTAAAAATTAAGTGTTCTCCGATTACCTGGCCTATAGGTATGGGTAAGCAATTCAAAGGTATTTATCATATTCTTGAAGATAAAATTTATCTTTATTCAACGGGGCAAGGACATACGATACAAGCAGAAGATATGTTGCAAGGTATTGATAATCCTGAATTGGATCAACGGATAGGTAGTCTTGCTCAAGATTTGCGTGAAGAATTAGAGTTAGTACTTGGAGCGAGTCATGAGTTTAATTTGGAACAATTTTTAAGTGGTGATTTAACGCCGGTCTTTTTTGGTACGGCATTAGGTAACTTTGGTGTAACTCAAATGTTGAATGGGTTTGTTAATTGGGCTCCAGCACCGCTTGATAGACAAACTGATACTCGAGTAGTTAGCTCTAGCGAAGATGAATTTAGTGGTTTTATTTTTAAAATTCAAGCCAATATGGATCCAGCTCATCGAGATAGAATTGCTTTTATGCGAATAGTGTCGGGCAAATATGAAAAAGGTATGAAAATGAAACATGTCCGTTTAAATCGCGATATGCAAATTTCCAATGCCGTAACATTTTTGGCTGGCGATCGTTCTAATTTAGACATTGCTTATGCCGGAGATATCATAGGACTGCATAACCATGGAACAATTCAAATCGGTGATACATTTACCAGCGGTGAAACTTTTAAGTTTGCAGGTATTCCCAATTTTGCTCCTGAACTATTTAGAAGAGTCCGTCTAAAAGATCCGCTCAAAAATAAAGCATTACTGAAAGGTCTTATCCAGTTATCGGAAGAGGGAGCTACTCAAGTCTTTAGGCCGGTTAGCAGTAATGATCTGATACTTGGTGCTGTTGGTATATTACAGTTTGATGTGGTTGCGCACCGCTTGAAAGATGAATATAAAGTCAATTGTATATTTGAAGCTGTGTCTGTTAATACCGCACGGTGGGTTGAATGTAGTGATGAAAAAATGCTGGAACAGTTTAAAAATAAGGCATCTGAGCATTTAGCATATGATGGTGGTGATAATTTAACCTATTTAGCACCAACACGTGTGAACTTAAATTTAATTCAAGAACGTTGGCCAGATATCGATTTTATGCAAACCAGAGAACACTAATCATTAGTACTTTTTAGTTAAATAAAAGCGATTTAAATTGAATATGCCTCATTTTAACGGTTATTTTATTTGAAAGTTTATTCAATAAACGTCTAGAATATAATGGCGTAACTTTTATTGTGTACGCTGATAGATTAAAAAATAACTATAATGATTATGTGAAGCTAAATTTAAATGCCAAACCAAATTAAACTGTTTGATTCCCATTGCCATCTTGATTTTCCTCAGTTTGAGGGAAAAGTTGATGCGTTTCTTGATAAAGCAGTTGAAACAGGTATTGGAGGAATTTTAATTCCTGGTGTTAAAAAATGTGGCTGGTTAAGGATCCGCCAGATGACGGCTAGTTCTGAAATTTGCCATACAGCATTGGGGTTACATCCAATGTTTGTTCATGAGCACCAAGCTAATCATTTACACGATCTTGAAATGGCATTATCGGTTGGCCCTATCGCAGCAATTGGTGAAATAGGTCTGGATTTTTATAAATCACGCAGTAATAGTCATGAGCAGAATAAATATTTTCAAGCGCAGGTTGATATCGCTAAAGCTGCTGATTTACCTGTACTGTTGCATGTAAGAAAAGCACATGATGAAGTTTTACAGTATTTGAAACACAGCCATTTCAAACGGGGGGGTATTGTTCACGCTTTTAATGGAAGTGAAAGTCAAGCCGAGAGGTTTATTGATTTAGGTTTTAAACTTGGTTTTGGTGGTGCAATGACTTATCCGAGAGCAGCAAAACTTCATCGTCTAGCGTCCAGTTTACCCTTAGAGTCTATCGTACTAGAAACTGATGCTCCTGATATGCCCCCCGTTACTTGTAAAGGTGATTACAATACGCCTTTACATTTGTTTGACAACTTTAGAAGTTTAGTTTCTTTGCGTGATGAGCCAGCATCGCTTCTAGCTCGACAAACCACTAAAAATGTTATGTCGGTATTGAATTTTGATTAGTTACTGGTTTTGATTATAACGGTTGTTTTAAACAGACATTTTTAATTTGAATCTGAATTGAGTAGTTGTTGGAACTGGTGTCTTGTCATAGGTTTACCTAAGTAATAACCTTGTCCAAAGTCGCATCCGTGTTGAATTAAAAAGCTTAATTGAGCTTCAGTTTCAATTCCTTCTGCGATAACTTGTATATCAAGTTTTTTAGCCATTACAATAATTGTTTGAATCAAAGTTTCGGCAGATAATTGATTACCAATAGACTCGATAAAGCTCTTATCTATTTTTATGATATCTACAGGAAACTTAACTAAATAACTGAGTGATGAATAGCCTGTGCCAAAATCATCAATCGCAATTTTTACGCCTAAATTTTTTAATTGGTTTAGCACATCTAAAGCTTTTTCTGTGTCATCAGTTAACAAGCGTTCAGTAATTTCTACGGTTAAATCTAAATGAGGACATATGGATTTTATACATTCAAGCCAAGTATCCAATGCTTTATCTTTGGTATGAAAAAGTCTAGGGGAGACATTGATTGACAAACCAACATTAAGTTTGAGCGGCTCAATATTGTTTAATTGAAGTAGGGCGCCGCTAGCGTTTCTTAACATAGATATGTCAATTTTGTTGACCAAACCTGTCTCTTCAGCAAGCGCAATAAATTCTGTGGGAGGGATAAATGAGCCATCAGATTGTTGCCAACGAGAAAGCGACTCGCACTTGACAATTTTATTGGTAGCTAAGTCGACGATGGGTTGATAGTAGGCCGATAATTGACTTTGCTCTATCGCATCAATTAATTTATTCAGCATTTTGTGTCGATATTCTGATTTTAGCTGAAGCTGTTCTGTATAAAACTGCCAACCATTTCGCCCACTAGATTTAACAACGTACATTGCTTGATCGGCATTACGTATAAGAGATTCTGCGTCAACGCCATCTTCTGGATAAAAGGCTACCCCGATACTTGCACTACAATGAATGGAGGCTTCGTTAATTTGGTAGGGGATTTGTAAACTATTATGAATTTGTTCAATGACGTGTAGCGAATCTTTACTTTGATTGATATCTACTAAAATTACGCCAAACTCATCACCACTTAAACGTGAAACAGTATCGGTTTTCCTAACGCAAGGCAAAATACGCAGAGCTGCCTGAATTAACAGTTGGTCTCCTGCTTGATGACCATGATTATCATTAACGGGTTTAAAACGATCTAAATCAATAAAAAACACTGCTATTTTGGTTTCTGTTCTGTTTGCTCTTTCAATTGCTTGGTTTAGTCTGTCATTAAATAGCATGCGATTAGGAAGATCGGTTAAAGCATCATAAGTGGCTTGATGTTGAATTATTTTAGCATCTTTTATTTTTGCTGTAATATCTTGAATTGTACCAGTGAGAACATTGTTGTTATCTTCACTTTTGTTTGGGGTAGAAATTATTCGGACCCACTTAGATTGCTCTGTTGCTGCATTTAGTTCAACTTCAATATCAAATGCTTGTTTTTTTTCGAATGCCGCTTGTATTTTTTTCTCCCATAATTCTGCATCTTGTTTAGACAATATGCTTTGTAGTTGAAATAAGCTATCAGGTTGAAAATTATTTTCTACATCAATTAATTTAGTAGCAGTATTTGATAGCTTAGTGAATTGAAGTTGACGGTTAATTTTCCAACCGCCAATTCTTGCAACCTCACCAACATTCTCCAGCAACCGTTGGTTAACTTGTATTTGAGATTGTAATTCTTTTTTCTCTTTTTCCTGATTAAAGCGGAAAATAACAAATGTGAGCATTAAACAAAGAACAACCACTGAGATTGATCTAACAATAAAAATATATTGATTGAACTCGTCACTTATATTTGTGGGGATTGCGCCAATATGCCAAGTTCCGCCACCGACGCTGATGATTTGCTTTACGTGGTTTGGGTGGTTGAAGGTTTCATTTTTTCCAAAAACTATTTTTCCATTACTGTCAAAAGAACTAAAGCTTTTAATAGCGAAATGCATATCTTTGGGAAGAGTATTTATTCCTGAATATTGATAAAGTAATTCTGCATCTAGAGGTGATGAAATAATTCCCCAGAGTTTTCTATCTGAACCGTCGCCCGTGTAAATTGGTGCTCTTCCAATAAAAGCGATACCACCTTGAATTAATTCCACGGGACCATCAACTAGAAGTTGTCCTGTGCGTATAACCTGCATAACAACTTCTTTCTGTGTTGGGTGTTCACGATAGTTCAACCCGATAGCTTTAGTATTTCCTTTTAACGGATAAATATAATTTATCACTAAATTTTTGGCTGAAGCAAAGTTAATTATCATTGTTTCTTTTTTGAAAACTTCTTTTGCGTATTTTCTAAACTCTTTTTCAGTGATATCAGGATGAGCTGAAATATAAGCGGCAAAACCAGTAAGCATTGATAAATTGGTTTCTAGGTTGCCTTTTAGTCTTGCACTGATTGAGCTGATCTGTCGTGTTAAGTTAATTTCAGATTCTTTGAGTTGCTCTTTTTTTATATTGGTTTCTATGAGTGACGCTAAAAAAAAGGCTAACAATGTTAACGAAATTAATGTTGGAATTAACATTCTTCGATACCAAAAATTGAGAATAATAAAAAATAAAAATAAACCAATTAAAAAGCTGAAGATTGGAGAATTTAGCTTGTTTTTTTCTTTGGGAGGAGCGTAAAAAATATCTGAATCAACAATGTGTGAACGAACTATCCCTATTGAGCGTAGTGTTTCGTTCATTGTTACCCATCGTTCCTGATTAATATAGCCTATAGGAACTTGAGGGTAGTTTAAAAATGACTCGATTAATTCAGAAAAAGCTAAATTGTAATCATAAAGATTGTCGTAATTAATCAAGTGCCGGGGAAGTTCAACACTGATCCGGCTGGCTATTTCCTCTTTATTATTTAATGCGTACAGCCAGCCCTTTTTTGTGGCTTTAATGAATCTCTGGACGGTTTCTGGACGGTTGTCCAAAATACTTTTTGAAGTAAATAGAGTATCACTAAAAAAATTAACACCATAATCATTCGGGTGTAATTTATTGAGCTGAATTCCTTTTTCTTTTGCTTGATATAAAGCAGACACTTCATAAGTAGATATTACGTCCGCTTTACCTTCTATTAAACTATTTACTGTAACAGGAACATCGACAAAGTGTAACTGATCTAAATCAAATCCTCTGGCTTTGAATAAGGCTTCAATTTCTGCCAGAACTGCGGAATCATTGACGGCTGCTATTTTTAGTTTGACAAGTTGAGAAAGGTTTTCAATAGGCGTGGATTTTAAGGAAAATAATGCATTTGGGCTGCGTTGAAAAAAAGGAGCCAGAATAACCGGGTCTTGTCCACGATCTTTACCAATTAAAATATCTAAAGCGCCGATAGCAAAGTCTGCACGACCACTCTCTATTTCCTCAAGCGGTTTTAGAATTTTTCCATTTGGAGTCATTGCTGGACGAATGTCGACATCTAGCCCTGCATCTTTATAGTAACCTTGCCAATTTGCTGCATAATAACCTGCAAACTGAAATTCATGTTCCCATTTTAACTGTAGTACGACTTTTTCTAACGCAGAAGCATGAGGTGCAAACCATAAGAAAGCTAATATCCTGAAAAGCACTTTTAGCATTATTAAGAGATATTTTATTTAATTTTAATTAACTTAATTCTAGTCGAACTTTCACTAGCTTGCTGATTAACAGGGAGTTTTCTATAAAAATAAGGAAATGATTTCGTTGTTTTTTTACGCTATATTTGAAATGTTTGATTGACGCACGACCCAGCAAGGACAAACCCCATAATTGCTTTGTTAAAATTAGTAGGTATTTATCAATAGTTTAGGCGTCTTGTCCTGAATTATCTGCTTAACTTAGCGAGATAGATTTTTCTAAAAACAGTGCATGACCCATTTCCGGATCTAATTCATAATTGGTAAATCCAAACTTAAAATAAATATTTTTTGCGATAGTATTGCCTTGCAAAACTTCAAGAGTGATTTTACAACAATTTTTATTGTGTGCAATTTCTTCTATTTTAGTTAATAAGTGTCTAGAAATTCCTTGATTTCGAAAGTTTGGATTAACACCAAAATCATGAATATTAAGTAAAGGAGCGCATTTAAAAGTAGAGAATCCCTCAATACAATTAGCAAAACCAGCAGGCTTATTATTGCAATAAGCAATAATGCTGAATATATGTTCTCGTTTGGACAGTTCTGAAATGAGTCTATCGGTTGTTTGTGAAGGAAGTCGTTTACCACCTCCCATAGGATCTTGAGCATAGTTTTGCAATAAATTGAGCAAGTCATTGCATTGCTGAGAGTTCGAATAATCGACTATCTTGCATTCAACTGTCATGAAATGTCCTTAATTATTTGAATGTTTTGTTTGATAAACAGAAGAAGTTTTTATCAGTCTACGCTTTTAAAATTAGTTGTTCAATTTTCGGCAGCTAAGCTTTGCTGGTTAAGGCATAATTTAAACTCATAAAAACAGGGTAAAAGTGAAAAATTATGACTTGGCATACGATAAAAAATCAATACAGGTATAAAAAATGAGTGAGCAAATAGAAAACTCCCGAGGAATACTCAGTTTACCTGATAAATCAGTTATGTATCAGGCATTGCTTAATAAAGATCCTAGTTTTGAAGGCGTTTTTATTGTTGGAGTAAAAACTACGGGTATTTTTTGTCGTCCTACTTGTCGGGCGCGTAAACCAA
>JAUIHB010000154.1 GCA_030432465.1 Gammaproteobacteria bacterium | reverse complement strand
AGTCTAAAAAAGGTATCCCAAAGTTCCCACCAATTTGTACTTTTTTTCCAGCAGATTGAATAGCCTTGAAAGCCAAATCGGTGACGGTACTTTTTCCATTAGATCCTGTGATCGCAACAATTTTACCACGACACTCTTTAGCAAATATTTCTAAATCACCAATAATTTTTACACCCGCACTTTTAGCATCTTTAAGTAAAGTATCTTTCGGAGATACACCAGGACTTAAAACAATAACACTGGCACTCAATAAAACGGATGATGGTATACTTCCAAAAATATGTCCTTTACAACAAGATAACTCGTTAATCGCTTCAACGCTTGGTGGATTATTTCGAGAATCAACCACAAAGAAATCTTGATTTATTCTTTGAAAATAACGAGCAGCCGAAATTCCAGATATTCCTAATCCGAAAACACAAGGCAAATTTTTTAACTCGTTATATTGCATTTAAAATTTACTTCCCTAACGTATTTTAAGTGTCGCTAAGCCAATTAAGACTAATACAACTGAAATAATCCAAAAACGAACAATAACTCTGGGTTCTGGCCAACCTTTCAACTCGTAATGATGATGCAGCGGTGCCATATTAAAAATTCTTCGTCCTGTTAATTTAAACGATGCAACTTGTAAAATTACAGATACTGTTTCCATAACAAAAACACCACCCATAATAAATAAAACTAATTCTTGCCTGACGATAACGGCTACGGTTCCTAAAGCAGCACCAAGTCCCAACGAGCCAACATCTCCCATAAAGACTTGTGCAGGGTAAGTGTTAAACCATAAAAATCCTAACCCTGCTCCCGCTAATGTCGCACAAAAAATAATAAGTTCGCCGGATCCAGGTATATAAGGAATCGATAAATAACTAGCAAAATTAATATTCCCTGTGACATACGCAATAATGCCTAATGCTCCTGCGACCAGCACTGTTGGTAAAATTGCTAAACCATCGAGTCCGTCAGTTAAATTAACGGCATTGCTTGTTCCAACAATCACAAAATAAGTAAAGACGATATAAAACAATCCCATATTAATTGCGACTTGTTTAAAAAATGGAATTATAAGAACAGTTTCTGCATCAACTTGCACACTCATATACAGATAAGTTGCGGCAACTAAGCCAATAACAGATTGCCAAAAATACTTCCAACGAGATGCTAAACCTTTTGGATCTTTATGAATTAATTTTCGGTAATCATCAACCCAACCCACCATGCCAAAACTCAAGGTAGTCATCAATACAACCCATACATATCTATTCTCTAAGTCAGACCACAGTAACGTTGATATTGCAACAGCAATTAATATTAGCGCGCCCCCCATAGTTGGAGTACCCGCTTTGCTCAAATGAGTTTTTGGCCCATCATCACGTACAGTTTGCCCAATCTGCTTACCTGCAAGCTTTCGAATCATGTACGGCCCTAACAACAAACAAATCAGCAAAGAAGTTAAAGCACCAAAAATACTTCTAATTGTTAAATAACCAAAAAGGTTAAAACCTGAAATATACTGTTGTAGGTATTCTGCCAGCCAAAGTAACATAACTAAATATCCTCCTTATCGGAAGCGATACGCTGGCTCTCATGATTTGAACCTTCCTTTAGCGCTTGAATAACTTTCTCCATATGTGCACTACGCGATCCTTTAACTAAAATCGTCGTATTTGCTTTCGCCTCTTGTTTTAATTGTTTTATGAGTTCTTGCTGACTAACAAAATGTTTGCCATAACCAGAAAAACTACCATGCGAAAACTTAGTTAACACACCGCAAGAATACAATTTATCAATACCGCAATTTGATGCGATATCACCAATTTCTTCATGGCAACGTCGCCCAGCTTCACCGAGCTCAGCCATATCACCGATAACTAAAATTTTCTCAGAAGAAAATCCTTGTAATAGTTTAATCGCAGCTCTCATTGATTCTAAATTAGCATTATAAGTATCATCAATAATCCTGCATCCATTAGCTAACGTATCGGTAACCAATCGACCTTTCACTAAAGGAGTGTTATTTAATCCTTGTGCAATAATTTCTAAATCGCATCCTAAAGCAATAGCACAGGTTGCTGCTGCCAGAGCATTGCTAACATTATGAATTCCAGCTAAGTTTAGTTTGACTTGACAAATTTCTTGCTTAAATGACAAAGTAAAACTCGCAACCTGTTGTTCATCTAGTTGTATATTATTTGCAGTAACATCTGCATCATTAGTGGTTGAATAAGTTAATATTGGTGTAGTGATATAACGCTTCCAATAATCAGAAAAATTATCATCATTATTTATTACGGCAATGCCAGTCTGTGACAACTCACTATAAATTTCCCCTTTAGCTCTTGCAACACCTTGTAAATCACCAAAACCTTCTAGATGTGCAGCGGCTACATTATTGATTAGTGCCACATCAGGTTTTGCAAGAGAGGCTGTATAAGCTATTTCTCCCGGCTTATTAGCACCAAGCTCGACGACTGCAAATTGATAGCTATCATCCATTTGCAAAAGAGTCAAAGGTACGCCTATTTCGTTATTTAAATTCCCAACAGTGGCATGTGTTTTACCTGCGTTTGATAAAATTGCTGCGAGCATTTCTTTAACCGTAGTTTTTCCACTACTTCCTGTAATAGCGACGCATTTAGCAGAAATTTTTGTCCGGTTTAACTTAGCTAATTCGCCTAGTGCTTTGCGAGTATCTTTAACAATGATTTGTGGAATATCTAAAACTGATTCCTGCTCAACTAATATTGCTTTAGCACCTTGCTCTTTGACGTTAGATAAAAAATTATGCGCATCAAAATGAGGTCCCTTTAGCGCAATAAACAGCGCATCAGCACAATTATTTCGACTATCGGTATAAATATTTGAAACCCAAACATCTTCTCCAATTAAGCGACCGCCCAATTGTTGTGAAATTTCTGAAATGGCCATTGAAATCATAATTGATAGTCCTCAATCGCTTTTTTCACAATTTCTAAATCACTTAAATGTATTTTTTCCTGACCAATGATTTGATAGTCTTCATGGCCTTTACCGGCAATCAAAATGGCATCACCCACTTTTGCTTTGTTAACAATCTCAATAATGGCCTGTTGACGATCTTCGATATAAGTAACTTTTTCTGGTTTTTTGAAACCTTCAAAAATATCTTTTTTGATTGTTTCAGGTAATTCTGTTCTTGGATTATCAGAAGTAACAATAACTTTATTGGCTAATTTTTCAGCTATCCTCGCCATAATTGCACGCTTACCTGTATCTCGATCACCACCACATCCAAAGACACACCAAATCATTCCAACATTATGTTCACGTAGGGCTTTTAATGATTGTTCTAAAGCATCAGGGGTATGTGCGTAATCGACAACTGCCATAGGCGTTTTTTCATTACCAAATCGGTCCATTCGACCAGGCGCAGAACGTACTTCTTTTAAGGCATTAAGAATAGGATAAACATCTTTTAAAATGCTTCCGAGAGCAGCTATAACGAGTAACAAATTGGACAAATTGAATTGTCCAATTAAATTTGACTCTAATGTTCCGCTTCCCCAAGGTGTATAAACTTTCGCATGTAAACCTTTAATTGAATAAATAACATCTTCAGCCCAAATCCATCGATTCAAATTCGAGCCTGACGTAGGAAGTTTTGTCGTCACTAGCCATTTGATTGCGCTAATCTGTTCATCTTTTTCCAGTTTACGTATAAATTTATCATCCATGTTTAACACAGCGTTTTTCAAACTTGGTTGTAGAAATAGCTGGCGTTTAGCTTCTCCATAATTTTCCATATCACCATGATAATCTAAATGATCACGAGTCAGATTGGTAAAGATGGCTGTTGTAAATTTCACGCAAGCCACACGGCTTTGAGACAATCCATGAGAAGAAACTTCCATCGATACAAACTGTACGCCTGACTCGACAGCCTCTGCTAATACTTGCTGCATGGTAACGGCATCAGCGGTTGTATTGACACTAGTCTTAAGATCATGACTCTGTCCAACCCCTAAAGTCCCCAGTAAATAGCACTCAAAATGCAATTTCTGCAAAGTTTTAGCAATTAAATAGCTACAGCTAGTTTTTCCATTAGTTCCTGTAACGCCTATCGTTTTAAGCTGATTTGTTGGATTGTGATAAAAATTTGAAGCTAATTGACTCAGTTGATCGCGCAAATTTTTAATCCAAATAATCGAGTCAGAGTCGACACCTGCAATATTCAAAAACTCTTGATTATTTTCTGCTTCCGCGATGACTAACTCAGCACCTTGCTTACAAGCATTAGCAATAAAATTTCTTGCATCTAATTGAAAACCAACTGTCGCAACAAATGTATCACCTTGTTTCACTTGGCGACTATCAAGAACCAATTTACCTACCAACTGAGATAACCGCTCATTAGCTACCTGTACCTCAGAAATATTCTCTAATAAACTTTGTACACTAAGCTTATCCATTTGCATCACCTTCTTTATTCGGTGATAGTGCTATCACATTTTTTTGATCCGGTTTAATATTTAATAAACGTAAGGTTTCTTCCGCTACTTTTGCAAAGACTGGAGCAGCAACATCTCCCGCATAGTACTCTTCACTTTTCGGTTCGTTCACAAAAACAACCATCGCAATTTTGGGATTGGAAACAGGCGCTAAACCTGCGAAAAAAACCATATATTGATCACCATAAGAGCCATCATCAGCTTTACGTGCCGTTCCAGTTTTTCCTGCAATACGATAGCCGTAAACTTTTGCTTTTTGTGCCGTACCGCCTTCTCCCACAACAGTTTCCATCATTTTTATCACTTGCTGACTAACCTTTCTCGAAATAACTTGCTCGCCATGAGGAACTTCTTCACGTTTAATTAAAGACATAGGTCTTTTCACGCCATAGGCACCAAAGACGGCATAGGCTTGTGCTAGCTGTACTGGAGTCACCATAAAACCATATCCAAATGCAACATTTGCTTTTTCAATATCGCTCCAGTTTTCTCGGAAGTGCATACGACCCGCACTTTCTCCTGGAAATCCACTTGCCGAATCAATGCCAAAACCTACTTGATAAAACGTATTTAAAAACGCCTCGTCGTCCATCATTTTTGCAAGCTTGGTTACACCTATATTGCTCGATTTCTGGAGTATTCCTGAAACATCTAACACACCGTGGTTTTTTCCATCTTTCACCCAATAGCCATTTAATTTCATCCGACCAGGGGAGGTATTAATTTTTGTCCAAGGTTTTACAACCCCCGCCTCTAACGCGCTAGCAACAGTTAGCGGCTTTGCGGTTGAACCGGGCTCAAAACTATCGACAAATGCAGAGTTGCGAGTAAATTTTGAGTGTCTGGAGTCAAAACGATTAGGGTTATATGATGGTTGACTTAATAGCGCAAGTACTTCTCCAGTATCAACATCTAACATAACTAATGCGCCAGACCGAGCTCGGTGTTTTAATACCGCAGTTTTTAAAGCTTTATAAGCAATTGCTTGAATACGGCTATCAATACTTAAATAAATATCTTGTCCTTTTTCTGCTTCCTTAATTACTTCCTGTTGTTCAATAACTCTTCGATGCAAATCCAAACGAACTTTTTCTTCACCATCCTCACCACTCAGCAACGTATCATAAGAACGCTCTAATCCTTCTCTTCCTTTATCATCAATATCAGTAAAACCAATTAAATGTGCAGTTATTTCTGCTGACGGATAGTAACGACGAAATTCATCTCTTAAATAAACACCAGGTAAATCAAGCGTTTTAACAATACTCGCTCTTTTAGGATCTAAATGTCTCGCAACCCATGCAAATTGCTTACCTTTACGTTCAACGATCCAGCGCTTAAAATCTTGTGGTGTTTTATCTGCAATGACAGCTAAACGATTCCAATCTTCTTCAATAAGTGTTGGAGATTTTTCCATAATCTTAGTCACATCTATCCAAACAGATTTTACTGGTACACTGACCGCTAACTCCTCTCCATTGCGGTCATAAATAACACCGCGGTGTGTTGCAATTTCTTTACTTCTTACACTTCTTGAATCTGCTTTACCGTTAAGAATTTTTGATTTATCAATTTGCAAATAAGCAGCCCTGGCAAATAGACCAACAAAAGCTAACCCTAATACCACCATCAACACATAATAGCGTCCAGAACAAAAAGGAACTGAATTTGGTTTACGTGCTTGACTCATAAAGAAATCACCCGCTCATTTTTTGTGGTCACTTCAACCATACCTAGTTCTTTTCTGGCAATATTATTGATGCGGTCGGGTTCAGATAAAGTAGTTAACTCAAGGCGCAAAGATTCCCACTCAATTTGCTTAACTTGATAATGTTGTCTTAACTGCTGCCATTCAGCAGTTAAACGCCGAGACTTATGGCTGGTGTGTGCTAAAGCCATTGAAGAACTGATAAAAATAACCGCAAGTGCGCTCACTAACCAGTGTCGCACAAATAAATCGAGCACAACCGCTTTCAATAATGAAGGCGGTTGTTGGAGCGATTTTTGTCGGTTATTTTTACTCATTCTTTTGTTGCCTTTCCTTTACTTTCTTTTTTGTTAAATGAATACTTTGTATTAAAAATTAAATTCTTTCCGCCACTCGTAATACCGCACTTCGCGAACGGGGATTAACAGCTACTTCATCTTTACTTGCTTTAACCGCCTTACCAATTGTTCTAAACTCTTGGTTCAATTCACTTTGTCTCACAGGTAAACCTCGAGGAAAGTCATCACCTTTTGTTTTCTTTTTGATAAACCTTTTTACAATCCTATCTTCTAATGAGTGAAAACTGATAACCGATAAGCGCCCATTAGATGCCAAAATATCTGGCGTTACCTGCAATGTTTCACTGAGCTCTTTTAACTCATTGTTAATATAAATTCTTATTGCTTGAAAACTTCTTGTTGCTGGGTGCTTGAATTTATCTTTAACTGGGCAAGCATCAGCAACTATTTTGGCAAGTTGCGCCGTTCTTTCTATGCGAGTCGTTTCGCGAATTTCTACAATTGCTCTTGCAATCCGTGTTGCAAATTTTTCCTCACCATACTCTTTCAAAACTTGTCGAATCTCATCAACTTCAGCTACTGCAAGCCATTCCGCTGCAGACATTCCAGAATTAGGATCCATTCGCATATCAAGAGGCCCATCATGCATAAAACTAAAACCTCTCTCCGCTTCATCTAATTGGGGTGAAGACACCCCTAAATCCAATAAAATGCCATCTATTTTTCCCATTAAATTTATACTCGATAATAATGGCGCTACGCTGGCAAAATTCTGGTAATAAAACTCAAACCTAGCATCAGAACTCAACTTTTCAGCGGATTTAGCCGCTTGTGGATCTCTATCAATAGCCAGAAGTTTTCCTTTTTCTCCTAAGCGCTCCAAAATTAACTGACTATGTCCACCACGACCAAAAGTACCGTCGATATATACGCCATCGGGTTTTATTGCTAACCCGTCGACCGCCTCGTGTAACAAGACCGTTGTATGTGAGTAATTTTTATCCATTGTCTTAGTAGTAAAGATCTGGCAGTTCGTCAGAATCGAGTTCATCACTTGATAGCACGGTTAAATCCTCTTCGGTTAACTTATTCCATTGTGCTTCATTCCATAATTGGAAGGTCTTACCCTGACCTATCAGCATCACTTCTTTATCGAGTTGTGCTCTATCACGTAGAACACTGGGTATTAACAAGCGTCCGCTGGAATCCATATCAACTTCACTAGCGTGCGCTAACATGATTCTTTTTAAACGTCGGTGGAGTGGTTTCGAGTTGGAGAGAGATTGTAAATCTGCTTCAGCGACTTCCCAGTGATGCAAAGGAAAAATCAATAAACAGTTATCATAAGGATCGCAAGTGATTATCATGTGGGATTCACAAGACTCAACTATGCCGTTACGATACTTTGACGGTATCGCTATACGACCTTTTGAGTCTAGATTGATTGAATTGGCTCCACGAAACACTATATTTTATCCTGTACAGGGGCTCATTGATCAGACAAGCCACAAAATTGCACATAACTACACTTTTCTCCACTTCTGTGCACTATAGGTATTGCAGGCGTATTTTGTCAAGGAAAAAACAGGATAAAAAGCTGGAAATAGTGCTTATATCACAAAGACTTAGCGCTAATTAAAAGTACACTATTTTAGCGTTTTTTCGAATAAGAATAGAATTCAAAAGCTTACATAGCGAAGTTAATGTAATACATTAACTTGTGATGTAATGTGGGAGAAAATAAGAAGATTTTGAGAAGCTATGCAGCCGAGTGGTGATAATAAAAGTTAAATTATCATAACGCTTTATAATTTAACTTTTAGCTAGCTTAAATGACGCTTTAGACACAAAAATACCCAAGAAAAGTCGTTAAGCTTCCTGAAAAAACAGGAAGCAACGATTCAGTGTTTCTACTTACGCCTGTAAAGCTCTAAAAATTTGGGGTTAACCTATAAGCCGGATTCTGTCTAGGACAATCATTCATCTGGGCGTTATGTCACCATAACGCTCACGCAACCTACCCGGTTCCAACGCGAGCCACGCCTCAAAATAACTAAAGTTATTTATAGGAACCCTATTTGGTCTTGCTTTGAGTGGGGTTTACCCTGCCACTAATGTTACCATTAGCGCGGTGCGCTCTTACCGACACCTTTTCACCCTTACCTGACAAGTCAGGCGGTATATTTTCTGCGGCACTTTCCGTAGGCTTTCGCCCCCCAGGCGTTACCTGGCACTCTGCTCTGTAAAGTCCGGACTTTCCTCCATTTACCAAAGGCAAACAGCGATTGTCCAGTCAACCCGGAAGCGATTCTAACAAGATAAGCAACAAGATTCGAGCAAATTTAAAGCCTGAAATTAGACTAATTTGATAATCTTTACCATATGAGATTTTTAGTACGCTTTCTTGCTGAAAATAATAACAGTGTTAAGCCAATCATACTTAAGCCTAACGAACCACCGCCACTACTCTCTTGTGGTACTGGTG
>JAUIHB010000153.1 GCA_030432465.1 Gammaproteobacteria bacterium | reverse complement strand
CTTGCTGATGTGCAATTTCGAGTTTATTACACATTGCTTCAACTTCTTTCGATAAGATGCCTAGTTCATCTTTGTTATTTGAGTTGACGTCAATATCAAAATCTCCCTGGCTTAGCTTCCTTGTTGCAGTAAGGAGTTTGTTAGTTGATTTGAGAATGTGATGCACGATTAAGAACCCAATGCCAACAGCAATACTAAGAAGTATTCCTATGTCGAGTAGTGAGAAAAAAACTATGTCAGTTAAAGCGTTAGCTTGATTTTTTTTGATTAACTTGAGTTGTACAGCAGCTTTATTATTGAAGCCATTTAGCTCGTTTATCAGCAGAGTAACTTTGTCAAAATAATTGGAACCTGAAAGTTCGATAGCGTTTTTATTAATGATTTCTCTTTCTGTAAATATTTTTATCTCGTCAATTTTGCTCGCTAAGGTACTGTAAGTATTTAAGGATTTTTTTAGTTCATCATCATATTCAAATGCTGAGAGCATATGTTGATTATATTTTTCCCAAAAAGTATTAATATTGATAAGTGCAATGTTTAATCGAACAACATCAGTGTTGCTTTTTTCTTTCTTGTTGAGTATTGAGCTTCCAATTCCGCGAACTTTACCTAAATTATCCATGACTAGTGGTAATTCCTGAAAGCTTGCAAGATAAAGAGACGCACTAGCGGGGTTGCTATCAAACAATAATTGATACTCTTTTGCAATGAGCGTAGAAACAGCATTTATTTTGGAGAGTATAATATTGTGCTCACTAAAAGAGCTTTCTGAAGTTATATTTCTATTCTGTATTTGTGATGATAAGTTATTAATTTTAGCTTCAATTGTATTAATATCCGCATTGAACGCTGCACTTGACTCAATCTTAACTGACTCCGTTAAGCTATCGATGGCCTTATTGATTTCTGTTGCTTTATTATTAAGTAAGCTACTGTTTTGTTCTGTTGAGATTAAAAAAACTTCTGCTAAGCCTCTATGTTCAGCGATTAATTTCATTAAAGTGAGTGTTCTATGAAGAGGAGTGACTCCTTCATATTCCAACTCTACTTTCCTGATTTTATCTAATTCTGACTGAATGAACATATAACTAGGGTAGGCGATACAACTTATTGATAAGACACCAATAATTAACATCTTGTGGGGTAAACGAATATTATTTATCCAATTCAGTATTTTCATTTGTTACTCCTGGCTATTCGTTGTTTTATTTTCATAAAGTCCGAGTTCATCACTAGAAATCAGACGCTCAATATTAACTAATATAATCATTTCATCGTTAATTGGCGCAAGGCCAAGTAGGAATTTACTATCAAATGCAACGCCGAATTCGGGAGGCGGACGTATTTCATCACTTTTAAGTTTGATAACATCTGAAACACCATCAACAACGATACCAACGATTCGATTATTCACATTGAGCATAATGACGATAGTAAACTCGTCATACACGGCTTTTCCTACTTCAAATTTTAGGCGCAGATCAACAATTGGTACGATATCACCACGTAGGTTAATGACACCTTTAATGAATGGCGGTGCATTGGCTATTTTAGTTACTGTTTCATAACCTCGAATTTCTTTGACGGACATAATGTCTAAGGCATAATGCTCGTCACCTAAAATGAAACTTAAAAACTCTTTTAATTGCTCTTGTTGGTCATTATTATTGTTATCAGACGTTAGAGTATTCATGATTCGCCTCAATTTCTTGAATATTGGTGGTGATTTGATTGGAGAGCGATTCGACATCTAAAATCAGGGCGACGCTACCATCCCCCATAATTGTCGCACCCGCCACACCTGCAATTCGTCTGTAGTGATGCTCCAGGTTTTTGATGACGACTTGTTGTTGTCCTACCAAAGCGTCAACTAATAAAGCGAAACGCTTTTTACTACTTTCAATTAAAATTAATATTGCTGATGTGGGATCATCATTCGCATTACTGATTTCCATGAGCTGATGCAAATTTAAAATTGGCCAATATTGATCCCTGACCCAGAGTAGTCGTTCATTAGTGAGGTATTTTATTTGTTCGAACTCTGGTTGAATTGACTCAATTATGTTGATTAATGGAACTACATAGACTTGATCACCGACAGAAACACACATACCATCAACAATTGCGAGTGTTAATGGTAAGCGGATATTAAAACTTGAGCCTTGCCCAGGCGTTGATTCAATTTCAATCTGTCCTCCAATGGACTCTATATTTCGTTTGACTACATCCATTCCGACACCTCTGCCTGATACATCAGTGACAACCGTTGCTGTAGAAAAACCTGCTGCAAAAATTAAATCCCAAACCTGTTGGTTGCTAATGTCATCGGAAATATTGATACCTTTTTCCTTCGCTTTTTCTAGTATTTTTTCACGGTTTAATCCATTACCATCATCAATAATGCTGATTAAAATATTGCCTCCGCGTTGAGATGCGACTAAGGTTACTTTTCCTATTTCTGATTTGCCTGAGGCTATGCGAGCTTCTGGTTGTTCTATTCCATGATCAATGCTGTTTCTAATTAAATGCGTTAAGGGATCTACAAGTTTTTCAATTAAACCTTTGTCGATTTCTGTGTTGCCACCGTCAATAATTAACTCAACTTTTTTACCTAACTTACTAGAGAGATCTCGCACAACCCGAGGAAAGCGATTAAATACAAATGACATTGGCAGCATTCGTATAGACATTACTGCTTCTTGGATTTCTCGAGTATTTCTTTCTAGTTCTGCGATGGCATTTTGAAGTTTGTCTTCTTGGATAGATTCAAAGTCTGAACCAATCATGGTCAACATGGATTGCGTGATAACAATTTCACCAACCAAATTAACAAGCGAATCTACTTTGTTGGTATCAACTCTAATTGTGGCTCGTACTGTATCATTGGTTGGTGGAGCTTTCGCTTTTTTAGAGCTTTTGTGGTTATACTGTTCCGACTTTTTCTTTGAAGGAGTTTTTTGTGGGGGAGCCGCTGGTGTTGCACTAGAGTTATTTGGGTTATCTGAAGGTGCAATAGCTTCGAAAAAACCAAAACCATCATCTTCTATCTCACTTTTTGTTTTTTCCTTATCTTCTGTTTCAAAAAATCCGAAAGCTTCCTCTTCTGCTGTAGGTGATACTTCTTCAAAAAAACCAAATCCATCGTCAGCTTCAGTATTTTTATCATTACCTAAAAACTGATTAAGTGCTGTAATTTCTTTTTCGATGCTTTTCCAGTCTATTTCTTGTTCATTGCGGTAACAATTTAAGATTACTTTAAGCATGTCGACGGTTGCTAAAAGTTTGTCAACTAAAGCAACATTGAGTTGCATAGCTCCATTTCTGGCTAGATCAAGTAGGTTTTCCATAACATGGGTCAAGCCAGTTAATGCATCGAGCCCAAATATTCCACTACCACCTTTAATTGAATGAGCCGCTCTAAAAATACTATTGAGTTGCTCGTAATCAGGATCTTCCAGATCCAACTCCATTAATAATTGTTCCATTTCTTCAAGGTGTTCTTGGCTTTCTTCAAAGAAAACGCCATGGAATTGCTGCATGTCAATTGCCATGACTTATTTATCCGAGAACTTTTTGAGCGACTTGAAGAAGTTTGGTTGGATCAAAAGGTTTAACCATCCAGCCTGTGGCACCTGCTGCTCTACCTTGGGCTTTCATTGCATCGCCAGCTTCTGTCGTTAACACAACAATCGGCGTGGTTTTGTAGTCAGGTAGTTGTCTTAATGACTTTATTAAAGTTAATCCATCCATTCTTGGCATATTTTGATCCGTTAAAACGAAGTCATACTGATTTTTCTGACAGTGCTCTAAAGCATCTTGTCCATCTTCAGCTTTAGTGACTTGATATCCTTCGGACTTTAGAGTCACCTCAACCATTTGTCGAATAGAAAGTGAATCGTCGACAATTAATATATGTTTACTCATAGCTCAATTTTTCTCATTTAATAATAACTGATGTCAAGTTTTCTGCTTGGTTGTAATAATATTTATCGGATAAAGCATTAATTAATTTAAGTCCCTTTCCCGATGGTAAGTTTATATCTGACGGTGAGATAGCTTGCGAGTCATATCCCTTACCTGAGTCGGTAATCATGAAACTTAGTTCGTGGGATTTTTTAGAGTACTTTAATTCTAGTTCAACTTTATCGTTAGGAGAGAGATTTTTTAGTCTTTTATTTCTAAGATTTAAATATTCGTCAAACCGTTGAAAGTCATTTTTTAGTTTTGAATCTAGGTTTAGAATGCCGTGATCAATTGAGTTATTAATTAGCTCGGAACACACAGTAAATACTTTTTCTCTTTTTGAGATGCTCAGATCAACTTGTCTACATAGTAAAGTAACAAACTCTAATATATCGACTTCTGATATTTCCAGACCACTGATGTTGACTTGTATTGAAATTTCACCGATATCCTTTGTTTGCGAAATATCAGAGATGAGCTCCTTTTGATTGAAAATACTGGCGCAGTTTATACAACATAAGGAAACATCATCATTAAATTTTTTTGTTTGAACAAAGTTTTTAAAGTCAGACATAATTGATTGTTTTAAGGTCGAAATATCGCTGGATTTTGTTATTTGTTGTCTTAATCTTTTTTCTCCATATCGTTTTCCTTGTAAATTTTCTTGTTCTGTTAATCCATCACTATAGAGTATAAGACCTTCGTTTCCCGATATATCGACGATTTTTGGGGTAGGATCAAACTGTTCACTTTGAATAATTCCAAGAGGCATGTGAGCTGAATGATGTTCATCAATGATTTGACAATGAGTATCAACCATGAGCACGCCAGGCATGCCACCATTCCATATGCTTAGTTGCTTATTATTGGAATTAATTTCTATAATAATAGCGGCAACAAACCTGTCATCGGGAATTTGGTAGCAAAGTTTATCATTCAACTCATAAACAATATTCGGCAGTGCAAAGCCTTTTGAAACCATTGCTTTTAAAATAGAAACGAGAGGAAGAATGGTAATGGAGGCTGCCAACCCATGTCCTGTTGCATCTAATAACATTGCGAAGTGACTACCTGATGGTGATTGAGTTGCTATAAAAAAATCACCATTAAACTGACTGGTTGCAAGCATCGAAATATCAAAAATATCCTTGTCGATGTAATCATTTTTTGTTAAATGAGCATAAACGTAACGTGCTAATTCTTCTTCTTTCTGCTTTTCCAAAAGTAGATTTTTTACTTGTTTGTGATATTTTTTTTGCTCAAGTTTAGCGATGTGAGATTCAAAGTGACGCTCCATTTTTAACCATAGCAAATCCAAATTAATTGGTTTTAGTAAGCAGTCACTAACACCTAAGGTAAAATAGTAATGAATAAATGATTGATCGTTATCACTGGTTATAAGAAAAAGTAGCGTGTTATTTAAATAAATCTCCTTGTTTTTTATAAAGTCTTGAGCGTCACCATCGGGTAGATGCCCATCGAGAAGAATAAAATCAAAATGTTGTTTTTTCCAAAGTGAAAGAGCTTCTTTAATTGAAGTTGCAATTACAGGATTTGCGTGGCACGTGCTCAGCATATCTTCAACCATAAGGTTGAATACTCTGTCATCATCGACGATTAATATGTTTTTTCCATAGAGTGAACTTTCAAGCATGAGTATTTACTCAAAACTGTAAAGTTTTTGAAAGTTAGCGATTTTAAGGATGTCTAATGCGGAGCCTCTGGCATTGATAATGCTGGTTTTAAAGCCTTCTTTTTGGGCTTGTTTATGAGCTAAAACAAGTAGCCCAAGCGCTGAACTATCCAGGTAACTGACTCGGCTGAAATCAAATGTCAATTTTTGAGATGTGTTAGTTGCCAGTATATGTTTATATTCGCGAGTGAACTCTTCATGATAACTAAAATCAAATTTTTCGGGAAGTCTTACTATATCATCTTGCATTGTATATCCTTTCTTTAAAAAAGTTCTACACCACCAGCTGTCATAGAGTTAGCCGATACAGGGTTCTTGTTGGTGTAACGCCTATTTTTTATATTTTCTAAATAGGTTTTCATTTCACTCGTGAGCTGTTCTATGTCTTCATGGGAAATATTGTTAAGATGTTCTCGAATGAAAACTAATGCATTTAAAATAAAGTTTAAATGTTGATTATTAATGTCGCTAAATTGTAAACCTCTAATAGCATTATTGATTGCTTCACTTAAGTTTGCGGCCAAGCTGTCTAACTTATCTGTGACAATAGCATCAGATTCCGCTTTGGATACAATATGGTGTAGAGCATTGTTGATATCTTGTTTAGATTCGATAATGTAACTGACGTCTTGTGAAGCGAGTTTGCCGACGTCTTCAGTGAGCTCTGTGACACTATGACTGATAGCATTTAAACGATTTTTAATTTCATCACTAAATTGGGTAGAACGGCTGGATAACGAGCGAACCTCGTCTGCCACCACTGCAAAGCCTCGTCCTTGCTCTCCAGCTCTCGCAGCTTCGATTGCTGCATTCAGTGCTAATAAGTTAGTTTGTGCGGCAATACCATCAATATCGCCTAAGGCCTTCATCACTTGGGGCATCGATTCGTGAATTTTATTCACTTTTTCCAGTAGGCCCATTGTTGAGGCAGATGTATCAACGGTTGAATTGATAAACCTTGATAAAGTTTCCTCTGTCTTCATCGCGAATTCTTTCATACTCTTACTATAAAATTCATCACTATCGTCAGTGGTTATCAAACTCTTAAGATTTTTTTCTTGTTGTTCCACAAGATGTTTAAGTTTCAAAAATGAATCATTAAGCGTTACAACTGCATCCTCTTGGGTCGACTTTACATTGGAAATACTGAGTTCGCACTCTTCAAGGGTTGTTGAAAGCGTGTTTGTTAAATCATTAAATGTGGATTGGTACTCCTTGTTTATCTCTTTTATAGATGCGGCCTGCTGGTCATGGCTCGGTTGCTCAGGAGAGCGTTTGGGCCATTGAATAAGTGTCAAGCCGATGACACAAGTAGTAATTGCGATAAAGGGATACTGATAATAAGCTAATGTATAGCCTATTAATAAGACGAACACTGGTGAACCCCAAAGTACCAATAAATTTTGGTTTGGCATATATTAGGTCATTATAAGTAATAGAATGATAAATAAACATTAGACTGGGAATGGTGATTTTTCAAATAAATGTTAGCTTTTGATAGTTCAGGTACGCCTCTATTTTACTGAACTAAAAGTTTCAGTGCGTTTATTAATCTTTAGCTTAGTTGCGTGTAGCAACTTTTATCAAAGGGAATTTATTTTTTCCGAAGTAAAGGGTGAGAGTAATGGTTTCATTTGCTTCAAATGGTTGTTCACCAGTGTGAGGATGTCGATAATCGCCATTAGCAAAAGTGGCAAGTATATGATCTGGTTTAAAAATACGTCTGCCTGAAGATGTATTACTCAGTGTGAGTGTTGCCCACCTTTCTCCGTTTTCATTGCTCATTTGTATCGAATGAATGATTTTAAAGTCACTTTTTTCTGGAAAGTGTTTTTCATCGTTGGGAAACTCAATGGATTGTGAGTTGGGAACGGTGTGATCAATCATAAGGTTTTCTGAGGTTTCTGCAAAAGCGGGGTTGTTAATCAACACCATTATCACAATTGAAAGATAGGTCAGATAATTCATCATTTGTAGTTTCATGGGATACTCTTGGTTATTTGTGTCATTAAAAATCAAACCTAACTTGCTGATTATTGTT
The DNA here is from genome assembly GCA_030432465.1 of Gammaproteobacteria bacterium. Taxonomy (GTDB): domain Bacteria; phylum Pseudomonadota; class Gammaproteobacteria; order Enterobacterales; family Kangiellaceae; genus Aliikangiella. The sequence goes on along the minus strand of JAUIHB010000153.1, from coordinate 1,302 downwards.
TGATAAATCGAGGTTCATCAAACCAGATATCGTCATTGGGAACATTGAGCTGAAGCTCCACCACTTTTCCTTTAGCGTTACTAATAAAATGTGCAGTACCTTCGTTTATCCATGCTCGTGGAGTATCCCAGATTAAATTGAATACGTCATAATGTCTATGTGTGAGCTTACCTGTCAACATGGGGGATGGTAAAAACTGAATACTAAGCTGTTTATTTCTTTCCAATACGACAACATCACCATACATTTTGCTTCGATAGGTACCTATATAATCTGATTGAGGATGAGATGCTGATGTGTCGTTAACTATATCTCCTAAACTTTGTTTTCTGTCTATTATCGTTTGTTTAACATTGTTCCTGCGTTTCTCAAAATAGGCTTTTGCATCAAATGAGTAATCGTAATTTAAATAAGTGGATAGAATTTTCTGAGTAATCGGTGATGCTAGAGGTGCTGTACTATTTGTAAATACAGCAATCGCGAGATTTTCTTCTGGGATTAAAGTGATTTGAGAAGTCATGCCTTCTACACTGCCGCTGTGGTTGACCATTAATTTTCCATGAAAATCTCGTAAAAACCACCCTAATCCATAGGACATCAAGTGAGTCGCTTCTGCTTCTTTTCTGGGAGGTTTAGGTATTGCGTTATGTGCGGTCCACATTTTCTGGCTAATCGATTCATCGAAAACTTTATTTTTTTCAAAAATTCCTCGATTTAATTGCAGTTTTAGCCAATTAGTGATGTCGCTGGATGAAGTAATTATTGAGCCGGCAGCATTAATGGCATCGTTTTGATGCCAATCAAGAGATTCGAAAACAACTTCGTTATTGATATTTAATTTCTCAAAGTGAGGAGAAGCTAAAAGCTTTGTATTTTTGATTTGTTTCTTATGGGTCGCAGAATGTTTCATTTTGAGGGGAATAAATATTTCTTTTTTTATAAATTCATCCCAAGACATTCCTGACACTTGGCTAATAATTTCTCCTGCAGCAATATATCCCATGTTTGAATAACCAAAATTATTTCGAAACTCGTTGTCTGGTTTTACATATTGAAAACGTCTAATAATTTCTTCGGGAGTGTAATTGGTATCATACCAAAGCAGGTCCCCGCTAAACGCTTTGTAGCCAAGCCTGTGTGAAAGTAAATCGATGATCGTTATGTTATCACTGGCGTAGTCGTCGTAGAGTTTGAAGTACCCGACCATGCTGCCGGCCGAAGGCGGACTCCACGCTTCCTCGAATTGCTTGCCGAATGCCGTTCCCGACCAGCTGCCGACGAGCCAGCTGGCGTCGTCGAGCG
>JAUIHB010000152.1 GCA_030432465.1 Gammaproteobacteria bacterium | reverse complement strand
GGAGCAGCATCAAAAAATTACTACCCAGAACCTCTCCAAGCAGAAATAGATCAACTCAATAAACGAATTTATTCTAATGTTAACAACGGCGTTTACAAAGCAGGTTTTGCAACAACCCAAGAAGCTTATCAAGAAAGCTTTTACCGCCTATTTGAAACATTAGATTGGCTGAATGAAAAATTATCTCTACAGCGCTATCTGACAGGCTCAGAAATAACCGAAGCTGACTGGCGGCTTTTTACAACCTTAATCCGTTTTGATGCCGTTTATGTCGGCCACTTTAAATGTAATTTAAAACGAATCGAAGATTACCCACATTTATCCGGATACCTAAAAGACTTGTACCAACAACCAGGAATTGCTGACACCGTCAATATGGAACATATTAAAGGTCATTATTATGTGAGTCATTCAACAATAAACCCAACAGGAATAATTCCAGCAGGACCTGATATTAATCTTTTATCACCACATGGTCGAGAAGATATTTAAAATCACCTTATAGCAAAAGACTTCCAAAACATGTTTCTCACTTTGGAAGTCTTAACAAATTATTCAGGATTATTTTGTTGAATAAACGCTAGTAGCTCTTCGACTTCTTCACCTTCTGGCTCAACAGGATCATCGGGGTGAATTTTAGGTTCAACATATTGAGTATTAATGTGGTATCCCTTCTTAATTAACTCTACTTCTTTCTTATAACGTGCCAATTTATCATTCTTAATACTTTCTACCCAAAGCTCTTGCCAGCGTTCACGCTCATCACCTTGAAAGTAATTCCTTGCGCGTGCTTCTTTAGTTAAAATAGTAAAGTTTAGTAAATAAACACCTTTGCCCTCTTTTTCCAAGAATTGACTATTGCGTCTAAAGTTTACTTTTATAAAAACATCATTTGCATGAAAAACCCAACTCTGGCCGAACTCAAAGTCCATCCACTCATCAAGAGTAGGCATATACATTGGATCAGGAGCATACCCCCCATCTTGTATTGCATACAGGAATGACTGCTGGCCAGATAGCCGAGGATCAGAATAATACTCAATATAGGGTTGCCATCCTAAACTAACTAACTCTTGCAGGGTTTGGTTTAAACGAACACGAGCTTCATCATGATTGATAAATTCATTAGCAGTAATACTGCTGCGAATGCTAAAGTCGTCAATACCTCTCTCGGGGAAATCTGCGTCTTCAACTCCTGTTAGACTTAAAACATACGGAATTATAAAACTATATTTACCATGAGAAATTTCCACATTACCATGCCGTTGGACACTCCAACGATGTTTATAAAAATTGAGTCCGGCGGGCTGCTTATCAATAGTTTTTTCGATATATAACTGGTTGCGCTGGTGGTAGTCGCTTAGACTCATACCGGCTTGAATTTGAAAAGGAGAGGTAGGCATGTTGTTTCCTTGTTTTTTTTCGTCATCACAACCCACTAATAAGAGGCCGCATAATACTAAAATATTTAGTTTCATTAATAAACCAAAGCAGCATCGGGGGTATTGACCCAACTTGCTATAGTTTGTAACTCTTGTTCCATATAAACTTTTTTTCGGAGCATTAAGTCATGAAAAGTTTTTGCTGCATCCTCGATCCAATCCATTCGGCTTTGAAAATTCTCTACAACCATACCATCGGGGGCAACAGATTTTAACTCTTCATCATCAATATTACATTCATGGGTAAAGGTTAACTGATAGGTCGGAGACATCCAGTTGATCCACTTAGAACGCTGCCTTCTCGCCCAAGCAGCAAAGTCTGGGTTTTCATAAATTAAAGGTTGTAAAACAGCTCCTTGTTCATGTTCAGCAACGGCCATTAATTGTGCTAATTGCAAATCAGGAATTTTTTTCTTATCACTACTCTCTTCTATTTTTTCCACCAATTTAAACCCTTTTATAATATCCTTAGAAGGTACAAAGTTATTAATCGTTCCAATCGACTCAGCAGCCCATGGCAAATCATCGGTTATTTTTTTGACAGGTTCTTCTAAGCTATTGGCATTTCGGCTTCGGCCGCACATCATGCCTTCATGAAAATTTTCTCGGTAATTATTATAAAACCAGTGTGAGGCCGCGACATCGGTAAACAGCCATAAGTTGCCTTGTCCTAATCCTCGGGGAATGGTTTTAAAGGCGACATACATTGAATTCAACTGCCAACTATCTAACAAACATGCAACAGTTTTACTGGCAAAAGCACCTAGCGCCATCCAATAGTAACGCCCTAATTTGTCTGGGCTACCACCCTCTTCAGTTTCTAGATAAAAACGCGCATAAGTTGCAGCAATTCGTTTAGCTCTAGCAGCGAACAAATCAACTAGTTCATATTCGTTTTCAGCAATTTCATCTGATAAACGTAAATAAGTGAACTGGTGAGCCAGCGACCATAATAAATCACAGTCGCATATGACTTTTTCTGTTTTATTGGGTTTATCATTTTTTGCAGTGACAGGCTGTTCAAGTGCCATAAAGTAGTCCTTTTAAATTTTCTTGCTCAGTCTTTATTTGATATTTATTTTTGAGATATAGATTTATTTATCATTTCGATAAACTAACTCACATTTTAAAAAAGCCTTTATTGACTTTCAGTTTTGCCCAAACAAGATAAAAATCAATTTCTTCATCTTTTATTGTGGAGACAATAGGGGTTTTGCCATCAGGTGCGGTTCTTCCATCTGCAATATGTAAAGGATCAGCAGATTGTCCTGATTTTACGGTTTTAAAGGGAATATTTTTGATTGGTTTAGCATTCTCGTCTACCAGTTGAAAACGCAAAAAATATAAGTCATCCACTTCTTCATCAGATGCAGATGCGACATGAACACCTTCTCCAATTTGTGTCATATTGAAACTCCTTTCATAACAATTAGTTATTTCTATCCGATTTTCTTGCTTATTTTATCATTATTTAATTTACAACTGGTTATTTTATTTCAAATTAACCTATTCAATTTAAATACCTAATACAAAAAAGCTTGCTCAATAGTGCTGCAGACTATATAGACTAATATTTAGGCAAACTATTAACTGTTTCTCAGTCGTGCAAATTGACTATAATTTAGACGAGTCACTTACATCTGTATCTCATTTTAGAGGCATAAAGCTCAAATTCATTCTGAATAAAGAACTGTTGTCCATTTTGATTAAATGACCACACATCAAGCTCTATGTCAGTAATCCCCCTTGCAATACACTGTTTCTTTATATGTGCGAGTAATATTTGACCTACGCCTCTTTTACGGTATGACGTAATAACGCCAATCTGTTGAAGATAACAATATTGACGCTGCTTTAAAAATAGAGAGCTTTCAACATTTAGATACTCAGTAATCGCATAACCTAAAACCTCATCACCATCAACCGCAACCAGAAAGCAATCTGTTTCAACAAGTTCGGAAATAGAGTGAAATGCATCCTCATAAGATAATGCAATATACCGCTCAGGATAGGCTGCAACATGTGCTGCTTGGGTTTTAACAATCATTTTGCAATGCATGCTAAATGTTGTGGTTGAGACTTTTTTATTTCTATTACCATAAATTAGATATTTCCCTTAACTGAGTTCTTCTCACTTTAATTAAGCAATTTTTTCGAGATTTTATCAGCAAGCTTTTCCGTGGATTGACTTAACTTTTCAACCGCATGTAAATACCCATTTTTATCTAAAGATTCTTGAATTAAAAAAGTCTCTTTTGATATTAGTTGGCTGTCTTTATTTAAAATCCAAAAATGTCCAGCAGTTACTACTTGATTTAAATGATTTGGATGAAAGTGACTAAATTCAATCTTCAAACGGTAATCAGGGATTGTTAGATCTCCGATGCTTTGACTTTCCACTCTTAATTGAGGAAGTTTTGTTTCTAAATGAGATAGCATATTACGAGAAATTGCCGTCGCCAGATTTTCTGCCCATAAATGATTTGTGGACAGATAATATTGATTTTCATTTGTTTGTAACACTAGCCCTTGATGATGTAAATATTCAGCCAATTCGACAGATTCCAGCATTAAGTATTTTTGTTTTTTTTCTATCAATTTGTTAGATAAATCAGCCTTATTAAAGTTTAACGGATCCAAAGCATAATATTTAATTTGTGGGGGCGTAGAAGAGCAACTGGTTAATGCTCCCCACAACAATAAACAAAAAATATAATTCAATTTATTTTTAATGCACATAATTTTATGTCTCTTTTATTCTCTTTAGCACTTTAATTTGATTTAGCTTTTGGTTCAGGTTCTTGAGCTGATTCACCGCCAAAAATCAAGCTGTTTGGTTGGCGATTAATCTGGTTGAGTACAGGAGATAAATCCTTTAATGCTTGCTCAAGCGCATTAATCATCCGCTTTATATCTTTTTGAGTAGTAGAACCAGATGAGTAGCCATCAGCTAAACCCGATATACTTTTTAATGCTTGATTGACATTTTTTATAAGATGTTGGCTTTCCGGCTGTTGCAACATATGACTAATTTCTTCACTAGCCTGTCCTAATTGCTTAATTGTATCATTTGCACTTACGAGTGCAGCATTAGCATTATCAACAACATCTTCTAACGGTACTTTTTCAATTTTTGATAAAACACTGTTGAATTTTTCAATTAAAGAATCCATTTCGCTGGCTGTTGTAGGAATAACTTGAAATTGATTAAATGTCTTTACCGTATTACTGGTATCTTCTACATACCTTAAATCAATAAACTTGCTTCCAGTAAGCAAATTTCCTGTACTCATAAAAGCATGTAAGCCATTTTCGATCCAGTTGGATAAATTATTTTTTACTTTCTCTAACTCTTCTTCTTCATCTTTCAGGCCAATTCTTGCAGGTTCTATATTCACCATTACAGGAATTAGCGTGTTTTTATTTAACAGGTTACCCATTTCAGGGTAATTAATATCAGTACGCACAACACTGCCAACTCGAATACCTTTATACTCAATAGGTGCGCCAGTTTTTAATCCACGAATTGATTGACTAAACAAAAGAACAAATTCTTGAGCATTCTGATACTGTTGATCATGAACCTCTTCTTTATTTGGGTAAATTGTAAAGAACGCACGCTCTGTAATAACATTACCTCTTGGTAGATTAGTTGGAACATCAAATGCTACTCCCCCTCCTAACATAGTTTCGAGAGTTCCCGTATGAACTTTTATTCCATCAGCGGATAAATCTATCTCAATTCCATTCACTTCCCAGAAACGAGTATTTTCAGTAATCAATTTATCATAAGGGCTCTGAATAAAAGCATTATAATAAACCACTCTTTCTGACTGATTAAAATGAACAAATTCAATTTGTCCAACCTCAATTCCTTTATATAAAATAGGGTCGCCAATATCCAAAGCTCTTTGTCCAGCACTGTCCAAGGTAATATGCAACCCAGGAGTTCCAGCAGGTGTCACTGGTGGCTGCTCTTTACCTTTAAAGTGGGTTTTAAGTTCACCTTGACTTCCTGGCGAAAGTTCAATATAGGCACCAGACAAAATGGTGGTTAAACCCGAAACACCTCCTCGACCTACTCGAGGTTTAACAACCCAAAACTGCGTCTCGGCGGTTAACAAATCTTCCGTATCTTTCTGCATTCTTGCAGTTAAAATAATATTTTTAAAATTTTCACTCAACTCTAAATCAACTACTTTACCAATAGTAATATCTCTTAATTTTATCTTAGTAGTATCGACCTCCATTCCTTCAGCAGTTTCAAAGCTAATCGTAATAAGAGGCCCTTGATTAGCCCATGCCTGCCAAACCATCCATCCACCAATAACTGCAGCAACAAAAGGTATCAGCCATATATTAGACCATGACCCGGTAGATGATACAGTTGCGTCTTTTGCATTTTCATTTTTTTCAGACATATTTACTCATTCTCAATCAAGCTTTACTTAAAGTAATTTTGTAATATAAAAATCTTATATTTGATTATTTAATTTACTCTTAATTTTTATCTTTTAATTTAATCTTTTGATTGCCAAATTAACTTACTATCAAATGTATTTGCTGCCAACATTGTTGTTATAACTAACCCAGCAAAAGCAATTGCAGCTTCACCGGGATGCACACTCATTAAGTTCCCCATTTGAATAAGTGCAACGAGTATTGCTACCACAAACACATCAACCATAGACCAGCGTCCAATAAATTCTGTTACACGATAAAGCTGCTGATTTTTTTCGCTACTTCGCTTTTTTGTTTGTTTAACAAAGTAACACAACCAAATTAACGCTAAAATTTTACCTATTGGCACCAGCACGCTTGCGACAAAAATAATTAGGGCAACAGGGTAAGACCCTTGTCCCCACAACGTTACTACACCACCAACAATCGTACTTTCTGTGATTTCACCTAAATAATTGGTGTACATAATAGGTAACAAATTAGCCGGAATATAAAGAATAATTGAAGTAATTAATAAAGCAATGGTATGTTGTAAACTACTTTTCTTACGCTGAGATAGCTTTTTTCCGCAACACTCACAAATACAAGCATCGCTTGGATTTTGGAAGTAGCAAAGCTCGCAGTTACGCTGATACTGACTTAAAGCAGTCTTTGCTTTTGACTGATGACTACTCTCATGCTCAATCATTAAATTCAACCTGCCTAATCCAATACCACAACTGGAATCGATCAAAATAAACTAATGTTGCAGTTAAACAAAGAACAAATAATACATAACAGTAAAATGAATACCCAAATTCAATTTGAGCTAATGAAGTGATCTTAATTAAACTCACTAAAATACCAATTAAAAATATTTCTGCCATATTCCACGGGATTAAATAAGAAATTAATTTTGCCGTACTATTTAGCATTGGAAGTCTAAGCTTCCATTTAATAGCTATAAGCACATATAAAACAGCAAATAAAACTAACCCTGGGATAATAATCGTTGTTAACATTAACAGCATAGCAACCGAAAAAAACTCGAACTCTTGTAAACTACGCATACTATCTAGCAGAACAATGGTTCGGTCGCTTCCTCTTGTAATAAATGACAAAAAAGGAAAAGCAAAAGATAAAACTAAAAAAAATAAACCACTCACTCCAAAAGCCATCAATTTTTCTTGCGCCAGCGGAAACTTTCGGGTAAAAACAAAACGACATCTCGGACATGTCAATTTTTGACCTTCTGAAATAGGCTTTAAAGCAACTAACAAGTCACACTCATGGCACGTCACCTGTGAAGGTTGGGACATAGTAATTAAATAAATCCTAACGAAAAAACAAAGTCTTCTAAGGATATGAGATCCCTTATCACATTACAATGCTAAACATTTGATTTCAATCGTAATGCTTTAAAAAGAACCACTCCAGAAATCATGTGATAACAATAATGTCATGTTATAATTCTAGGCTAATTCAGCTTTCCCATATCTATCCTAAATTAGCTATAAGGCATGGTTTTTGAATATGCATGATTTGTTCAGTGATTTTCGACCTAAAGTAGAAGAAATTTACCCTGAAACCTTTGTCTTGCCTCACTTCACAGATTCAAAAGTACTCAAACCATTAGTTAACACTATAGTACGGTCCGCACCTTTTCGTCATATGATGACCCCTATGGGATATTACACAAACGTGGCTCTGACAAACTGTGGTAGCTGGGGCTGGCATTCTGATATTACCGGTTATCGCTACGTCAAACAGGATCCCCAAACTCAAAGGAACTGGCCAGCGATACCACCAAAGTTTATGCAGTTGGCCAAAAATGCAGCTCAGACCGTTGGCTTTGCTAACTTTGAACCTGATGCGTGTTTGATCAATTGTTACCAAATAGGCTCGCAGCTTGGCAGTCATCAAGATAAAAATGAACAAGATTTTAAATGGCCGATTGTTTCTGTTTCAATCGGGCTACCCGCAACTTTCCAAATATTTGGCAAAATTCGTTCAGGCTCTCCAATAAACTATCAATTATTAGATGGTGATGTAATGGTCTGGGGAGGAAAATCTCGTTTAATTTATCATGGTGTGAAAAAGCTTCAGGCTGACAAACTCAATCCTAAAACACAACAACGCATCAACATTACCTTTCGAAAAGCCCGTTAAGCAGCTTACCACTAAAGGTTATCTAAACCCTGCTTACCAACCAGAAAATTAACATTTCATGTATAAAAAATTCTTGATAAAAACAGAGCAAATATCGATTTTATCTTATTTATCTTTCAATAGAACGATACTCACTTTTATTTTTACTATTGTCTGCTACTCTTTCGAAACGATACAAAAATTAACAAGAAATTTTTTAGCCTCTTTTCTTATAGCGTTAAACCAGTATCCAAGTTTTAACCCAACCAATAATAATATTAGTGTAATCAATAATAACCACTTGTTCAATATTCTTGCCTTATCCAACCTACTCAAAGCCTGTATACCCATAAACACCATCGTCAAAGGGATAAAGAATGACAATGACTTCCAACATAAAAATTCCCAATAAACATGGTATTGTGGCATTGCTATAGACTTGGAAACCTGGTCTTGGTTTGATATGCCTTCTAATTTCATTGAAAGTTAATAAAATAACAATCACCACTGATGCAGTGTAAATAACAACAACGGGTAAACTGAGTTTGGCATTGTTTACAACTACCAATGGTTTATCATTGGGTTTCAAACCTGTCGGGGTGTTCCAAATAATGGCATTCGGAAATGATATTCGATTTGGATCGTCAATGTCTGCTGAGAGCTCCTCTGCATAATCTGCGGCATCACTTTCTACGCTCCACACTGGCCATACCAAAATGAGTTGATAGGCTACCACTGCCAAAAGCACATAAGTAAAAAACCTAATGAGTCCTTTTCCTTGCATTGTTTTAGTTAATTAATGTAAAGTAATCGTTCAAAATTGTTAATGCTTCTATTTTATATGAGCGGTGAAGAATAACGGCGTTAGTATTACTTATCAATATTTATATTGACCATGTTTTCTATCCATTTTCTATTCAAGTTCATTAAAATATCACCTATTACTAGTTTTGACCGCTTACTAAAATATCGGTACTTTTTAGAAAATT
>JAUIHB010000151.1 GCA_030432465.1 Gammaproteobacteria bacterium | reverse complement strand
GATTAACAGTTCGTCCCAATTAAACCCATGAGTATTTTCTCGCGCCGCATTCATAATGCTATAGGCTAGAAATTCAGCGCGATAAACACTGTCGGACTCGGAAGGCGTACTCATTGACCAATAAGGTTTTAATGAAATTAATTCATCATTTTCCAACTCTTGATAAAAATCAGTACCAGTTAAATGAACATAGAGGTTTTCATGACGTGGTAAAAGAGTGACATCTAAATCCTGAGTATTGACACTAAACTTATGGCGTGGCCCCAATTTAATAATTTGTCCACCATCTTCATAAATATCAGACTTATCCCTTAAGCTTCGGATTGCATTTTCTTTTGCAGCCTTGAGTTGCGAATTGAGATCATCTGATTTTATCGCATCATCTAAATCTGACAGCTGTTGTGCGATTTGTTGAACTTTAAGAATTAAGCCATCCGATACAAAAAATGAATTTAACTTATCTTGTTCTGTAAATTTTTGGCTGCGTCTTTTTATGCTTTGTAAAATTCTTGTTGCGGCATCAAATAAAGTTTGTGCTTTGCGTTGTCTATTTTGTAAGAGATTTTGCTTATGTGATTCAAAGGCTTCAAAAATTTCATCTCGTTTGCTTAAAATATCGACAAGAAACTCGTCAAAATCACCAAACTGTCCTTCTAACTCTTCAAGTTGTACAAGTAAGCGAGATAACTGCTCGTCACACCTTTCTGGGGTAGTCGCTAAACCTAAAGCATTTTGAACACTTTGTGAAAGTAATTTGAATTGAGCAGAGAATTGAGCTGTAGCCTCTTCGGCTCCAAAACTTTGTTGTTGATTTGTAAGCTTGGCTTTTAGCTGATTAAGTTGCGCGTATACATCAGAGATTGACTCGATAATTCTGGTTTGTAACGTCGCGTCAGGTACCTTGAGTGTTGCCATCAATTCAGAGAGCAAGTCTAACGCAGCGGCCATCTCTTCAACCGAATTTAACAAAGGTTTAAGTTCGGCTACGGTATTACACTCTGATTTATCTTGATTTATTTGTTTTATTTCTTTATAAAAACTTTCTAATGCTGCTTCACTAGAAAGAAAGTCAACGGTGCGCTGATTCAGGCTTTCTTCTTGTTGAGTAATTTCTTTTTCTAGTTGATCGATCTTTTGCGTATCAATATAACGTAACTCTCGGATCGTTAATAAATGACCACGTTGTTGTCGTAATTCATTTAATCCAGCGACATACTCTTGCGCTGTTTGCCAGTTAGAAGACTCTAATTCACGAATAATGGTTTGTTGTTTTTGTTCGGCCTCTCGTAATGCTTTTAAAGATTGCTTTTGAATACTGGCAACTTTTTCATACTCATCGATAACCAATTCAGAGGTTTCTGCGATGGATTTAATATTGCTTTTTATATCAGCTAAATTTTTATCAGTTAACCAATGAAAATTATCAAATATTTTTTCACTGCGTTTGCTCAAATCGTTAAAGTGAATTGATGAGACATCATCGCTTTTTATTAAGCGAGTTATTGAAAAAAGCTCAGAAATACCTCTGACTAGCTCAGCATTACCAATTTTTCCAAAAAAAGTTTGGCTCGGAGGTTGTTTACTGGCAAATTCATCTGAGACAAAAGGGGTTTGCCAAATTTGTACGGGATGTACACGTGTAGCATCTTCTTGGGCATAAAAAATGATTAATCGTCCATCAGGATAAAAACCATAGCCATGACCAAATAAAGGATTTTGGAGAGATTTGTTAATTAAGTTATAAGCAAACAAACCGATTAAATTGGCTTGAGGCTGATAAAAAATATAGAGGACATCTTCACCGTTAGGCGACTTCATCGTGCGTTTAAATTTAAGATCTTGATACTCATGATCAAAAGATTTTTTTTCACCCGTTGTTAAATAATAACCGCCAGGAAACATTAATCCGTGATCTTCGGGTAGACGGACACAAGAATCACCTATAGCATCGATTCTTTCAACCTGTTGGTTGTGACGGTTAAAAACTAAATATCGCCACTGCTCTTCCCGGTAAGGCTTTATTTTAAGTAAGATGAGTGAGCCAACCTCACTGTAATAAAAGCTAGCATCATCTAAAGATTGGCTGGCATCTTCAACCGGTTCACTGTAAATACCCTGCCCCGTATTGGTGTTATCTTCAATTTTGATTGTCAGGTTTTTTTGCAGTGTATCAATAAAAATCGTATCAAGTATATTGATATGAGGGTGGCGCCCTTCAATAATATCTTCTCTTAAGCACTCAATCCATTCGAAATCGTGACTTGATGGAAGCTCAATATCTCTTTCGCCGCGGTTATCAATGTATTCAATTTTTTTACCATCGACGGAGATATTCCAGCGAAAAACTCTGACATCAGTAATTTTGTCACCAATTTGAAAGGATGCAAGAAGTTTGCTGTCTTTTACAACTAATTGAGAAAGCGTGGTATTTTTGTAATAGGTATATAACTCCCTGAAGTCACCTGCGAAGCTTTGATCAGCTAAAAATGTTTTATTAACATTAGTCACTTCAAGTTCTAATTCATCATTTTTTTCAATGAGTTTATAAATTGAAAAAACATCTTCAATTTTTGTTTCTTTACGCAAACCAAGAAAAGCATTGTAACCAAATAAAACAAAATCACCGACTAATACTAAATCTCTCGCTTCACAATTATTTTCAGTCCTTAGTCTTAAGCGACTAAGAACCTGCATGTCTGTACTGCCAAACTCTTGCTGACGAGACTGATTTAACGATTGAGTTAAGTTTTCAAGTTGTTTACCTTGTGAAAGTAAGCGCTTATGTATAACTTCGTAAGCCCCGCCTTCTGCAACGGCTTGCTCAACTTGATTATTGGTTTGCTGATTATCGTTGCTTTCCGCCACAATATTTTCCTTGGTTTAAACGATAGAAACTAAAGATTGAAAATTAAGCTGAAAAATATATTTAGATTTTCCAGCTTAACAAATTACACGTTGTTGTTATCACCATTTGATGAAATGTTTTTAGGCTCTGGCTTGCCACCTAAAAACTTTTCTAACAAAGAAGAAACCACCGGGGTTTTGTCTAAAAATCCATCTAGGGCATTACCCATTCCCATGCCTTTAGCTAATTTATCAAAGTAGTCTCCTTGACCGCCCACAATTTCAATTTTAGAATTTTCAAGTGCGGTAGAGATAACTTCTGCTTGATCTTTTGCTACCATTTTACTCGCATCTATTTTAGCTAGCTCTTCTTTTAAGTGAGCTTCTAAATTCATTTTGAACTCTTCAAATTCGCGCGCTTCAACACTCATATTATTCATTGCTGCAAATTTTTCGACTAAACCTTGAGCTTCTGCTTTAGCTTTCTGCATGATAATTTCTGCTTCACTCAAGCCTTTTTCTTTATTTGCTCTTGCTTCAGCTAAACCAATTTCTTCTTGTCCTTTGGCCTCAGCAGATAAACGTTCCTCAAGTACTTTAGCTTCTGTCAGACCGATTTCTCTTTGGCCTCTAGCTTCAGACGAAAGCTTCTCTTCAAGTACTTTAGCTTCAGCTAAACCTTCTTTTTCTAATGCTGCTGCATATGCTTCTTTCACGCGAGCACTAACTAATCCTTCTTTCTCAGTTGCATCAGCTTTCGCCATGATAACTTCAGCTTCTGCTAAACCCGAGGCAGCAATTTGTGCTTGCTTACCTTCAGCTTCTTTTTTGGCTGCCTCAGCTTTTTTCGCAGATGCTTCAAGTTCAGCCTGAGCAATCATATTAATTTCTTTTGCTTTAAACTCTGCTGAACGCTCTAAAGCTTCTGCTTGCTTCACGGTTTTTATCATATCTTCGTTAGCTGCGGCTTCAGCATCCAAAATACGAACTTGTTTTGCACGATCAGCTTCTGATACTTGCTTAACTTCTTTAATACGCTCTTCTTCTTCCGCCACTTTTTTATCAACGGCAATACGTTCACTGACTGTTTGAGCAATGATTTTTCGCTCTACTTCTAGTGCTTTTTCTTTATTAATTCTTTCCAGTTCTACTTCTCGTTCACGATTAACCTGTTCAAGCTCTCTTGCCTTAATCACCTTTTCTTGTTCAATGACTACAGCACGTTGTCGATTTTGTTCGGCAACTTCTATTTGACGCATTTTATTTTCTTCGCGAACAGCTACTTGTTCTTCTGTTGCAATACGTGCCTCTTCAGATTTTAAACTTTCTTCAAACTGAACTTTTTTAGTTTCAGCTTGCTCTCTGGCGCGGATGGTTTCTACTTCACGTCCTTGCTTGGAAATCGCATCGGCTTCTTGTCTTTCAAGTGCTAATAATGCTTCTTTGGTTTCAACATTCTTTTTGGTAATGGCAAGTTGCTCATCTTTTTCCAATCGATTCGTTTCAACACTTCTAAAGGCAGTTATTTCAGTGATTCGACGTATACCTTCAGAATCAAGGATATTAGTTGGATCTAAGTTTGACTTTGGTGTTTGTTCCAAATAATCAATGGCAACATCTTCTAAAACATAACCATTCATGTCCTGACCAATAACTTCGACAATTTTTTCACGGAACATAATACGATTTTCGAAAAGCTCCAAAAAGTCCATTTTCTTACCAACGGTTTTTAATGCTTCAGAAAATTTCGCATTAAATAACTGATTAACCGCTTCTTTATCAGCCGTTCGATCAACACCAATCGCTTTAGCCACTTTTAACACATCATCTTGAGTTTCATTCACTTTCAGGTAAAAGGCTACCGTAATATCTGCGCGCAAATTATCTTTACAAATCAAACCATCCTTACCACGTCTATCAACTTCCAGAGTGATTAAGGAAATTTTCATAATTTCCATTTTATGAATGACCGGAATAACCATGGAGCCAGTAAAACTGACTTTGGGTTTGTTGGTGATGTTATTAACGATTAATGCATATCCCTGCGGTACTTTTTTGTACACCGAAGCGATAAAAATGCCCAGTATAACAATGAGACCGATAATGGCTCCTGCGCTAATAAGTATTATGTCTGACATAATTTTCCCTCTAATAAAAAGTTTTGTTGTTAAAAATAAAGTTTAAAATCTAAATGGTGATGTTAAGTATTAAATTCTTCTTCACTGATGATGAAATAAGTGTTTTTTTCTTTATCATGTTCAATAATTCTCGCAGAGTCACCTTTTTTAAATTGATATTTTTCTTCGGCTCTTACGTTGATAATTAAGCTGGCACCTTCCATATCACATAATGCTTCACCAAAGTTTAAATCGACACGGCTTGAACGAATGATACATGGCTTACCTAATAAAATTTTTGCTCCACTGCCACCATATAATTGGCGGAATAACTTTCGTAATGGCTTTATAATTTGTGCAGTAATAGGCAAAGAAAATAGAAAACTAATAATTAATATTATGCTGCCAGCAACCCATAAAATGAGCGCGTTGGTTGTCCAGAAAAGACCCAATAGCACTAAAAAATATGACAGCGTCCAACTGACAAACATGAGTATAGTGAATACAATGGTTACTGGCACACCAGTTAGACCAAAAGTTGCGAGAAAACCAGCAAACCCCGTTAATTGAGTGGTACCTGAATCCAAGTCAATATCTGGATCAATATCAATATCAATATCGAAAAATTCGAAATCAAATAACCCTAATGCGACAAGTAGCCAATAACCGATTAAAACCAGATTAATTGTGGTATAAATGGCGGTTGGAAAACTGTTAGTGATTGCCCAAAATTCACTCATGATTAACTCCTTGTGCTTAGGCGGCGATGCTTTAATGAATAAGCGGCAACAATTCCGCAAAGGAATCCCGCGATATGGCTTTCAAAACTAATAAATTGCCTGAAATCTAACAGGCTAAAAATCATACCACCGTAAACCAAAATAGTTATTACCGCCAGTAAAATGTTGACTAGAGAGCGGTTAAACCAGGCATTAGCTAACAAGAAGCCCCAATAGCCTAAGACCACACTTGATGCGCCGATATGAATAGCGCTTCTGCCAAATACCCAGACCAAAATACCACTACCGATATAGACAATTGCAGTAACTTTTATTAACTGGCGAGACTGAAAGACTAAAATGCCGAGAATAAAGAGCGGAATACTATTACCAATGATATGAGCAAGATTGTGATGAATGAGTGGTGCAGTAAGAATTCCCCAAGCATGGTCAACATTGCGTGGTATGACCCCAAAACTATTGAGTGAGCGGTTGGTAAACTGGTTAAATATTTCTATCAGCCAAATAACTGCTAGCATAACCGTTATTGTCTTTAATCCATCAATTTGTCTTTTCACTGGCACTCTTTATTGGTTATTTACTATTTTTGTTCAGGATATTGATGATGCAGAATGCATAATATCCGAGCTTATGAGATTGTAGCCAAAACCCCATGATCAGTGGAGCAATAATTTCTGAAGTTTTGTCTTTTGTCAGTTAATACAAAATATAACGCTTAAAAAATGAACAATTTAATCTTTCATTCGTCAAAAGAATACGAATAAGCTTTAAAACGCTCGTTAGCGTAGATTATTCCGTAGTTATTACTTCATGGACTTAATATTTTAGGTTATATAGGGTTGAGTCCAGAACAGAACCTAAGAGTTGAATGTTATCGGTGGAGTTTTATATTATGGCAAAAAAGTATTTAAGAGAGTATCTAGGATTAATAGCCATTGCTACGCTATTAAGTTGCTCAAATCAGACAAGTGACTCTGATAATAGGGCTGAACCTAAAAATGTTTCAGAAAATGAAGCCGCAGCTTATGAACGAACCGTCCAGCAAACAAAAGAGCAACAACAAGAGAGGCAGCAAACTATGTCGTCTGAATTGAGTAGTGCTGACACAAAGAAAACTAAAAACGACAAACCCAGAGTAACATCGTCAACCAGTGGCGATTCTGTCCCATTATCGCAATTATCTGGTAATGCGCAACAACATCAATATGACGAGCTTTATGTCGTGCCTAATCGTTTTCCAGAGGCAGATGAAGAAAAACAAAATACAAATCAACAAGATAAAAAAACAAAACCACCAGTCGAACCACCACCTTCTAATGATGATAATTGAGCCATTCTGTGTATTCGCAATGGATGACGATTCATAACAAGCGTTAGAATACAGATTCAGCTGAAAAGTAGCGACACCATGTTAAACAACATTACATCAATGAAGGTTATACAGGGAGTTTAAGTTAAAATTAGGAAAAGAAGATTGGCGAGCTTTTAACGGATACCAGTTTAAGAAGATATCTGCGCAGAATAAAACTTTGTTTGATAATTTCTTTATCAATGTTTTTGTTTGGATGATTATTGGTTTTGTAATTGTTTTTACAACTAAACAGTTTGGAGGGGTTCACTGGCCAACTGCAGCAGTTACATCGGTAGTTTTCTTATTTTTTTACTTAGTGATGTTTATTAAGAATAAAAAACTGCAAGTTGCATTTGAACCATTAGACAATGGCTTTTTTGTAGAGAGCTAACATATAAATTTTCCCAAGAAGGAATTTCCACATTTCTTGGGGCTTGATATTACAGATTGAGAGAGCAAGGAATGATTATACTATATTTGGATACTGTATATGCTTTGATTTTTCCGGAAGATAAACTTGAGCAGCCAGATAAGTTTTATGATTACATCTCTTCGCTACATTCAAATGTAATCAAGTAATAAAAATTGAAGCAAAAAAATTCTCAAATTATTTTCAAGTGGCCACGGCGAGTCACGTGTACAAAGTGTTAAGTGTGAGAATAACCAAATTTATAGGTTTTTTATAGTGCTCTTTGGTTTCTATTTAACAAATGCTGAGGCAAAAATCCAATCAACTTATTCATGTGCTTGAAGCGAATATGAAGCTTCAAGATTGTTTGAAAATTGCTCAAGAAACCAGAAGTGCTTTTTTTGAAAAGAAATTTGGAGAAATTGTCTCTGACAATATGTATGACCATCTCAGAGATGAAATACACATTAGTATTTTGTGTTTAACCAAAAAATACAATTGTATTAATGGTCGCAGAAGAAAATTTGGATGTTTATGATTATATCAATTTTTTTGCGAAACAATATAAGTCGAATGGAGCTAAGACTTACGGGGACTGATTTTCAGCCTTTATTCCAACCATAGTGAGCAGATATTTTTCTCACCTCAGGTGCAGGTGTCATTAAGATAAGTGAAGAAGTAGCCTTTATCATCGTCAGAACAAAATCATCTAAAAGTCATAAGAACGTCAGGTATTTTTAAGCCTTGAGGGTTAAATTGACCACTTATTCAATCAAATTTAGATGTTTTATCAATGAAAGCGACTTCAAAATGAAAGTTAAATAATTTGTTGTTTTCAAATTAAGGGGTAATTATGAACCGTATTTGTATTTCAATTGTATTACTATTTTTCATTATAACTATGAGTGGCAAGAGTTATAGTAAAGATAAGTTTCCAGTCATAGAAAGTGATTATTTTGGAGAAAAGCCACCAGGCTTAACACCTAAACTTTTTGACCCTAAAATAGTTTCTCCAGAAGGAAGTTTTGAAGGTGGTACATTTTCGCCAGATATGAAGGAATTCTATTTTTCCAGAAAGAATGGAAAGTATAAAAAACGCACATTTTTTGTCATTCGATATGAAAATAATAGCTGGGGTCAGGAATCTGAAACCAATATAAAATGGCCACAATTCTCTCAGGACGGTAATATAATGTACGGTGGGAGGGAATATAGGGAGCGAACCGACAATGGTTGGTCGGAAACCAAAAGTCAGGGAGAGTTCCTAAAAGATCAGGCTCATGGTATCTCACGTTCATCGAATGGAACTTATTATTTTGCTTTTTCTAAAAAAGAAGACAAAGGACATGGAAGCCTTGGTTATTCACGCTTGATAGATGGCAAACATGAAAACCCAGTAAAGATGAACGCCGGTATTAATACCGGTAAATGGATCGCTCACCCCTTTATTGCTCCCGATGAATCCTATTTAATGTGGGATGTAGTACGAGACGATGGTTATGGAGAAGCGGATATTTATATCAGTTTTAAACAGAAAGATGGTTCTTGGTCACGTGCAATAAATATGGGT
>JAUIHB010000150.1 GCA_030432465.1 Gammaproteobacteria bacterium | reverse complement strand
CCGTAACGACGCATAACCGTTTGAATAGGTTCTGCTAAGACTTCCCAGTTGGCATCTAACTCATTGGCTAGCGAGGTAGGGTTGATTTCTAGTTTAGAAACGCCTTTTAACGTTGCTTGATAGGCAATTAAACTGTGTGCTACACCCACGCCTAATGCACGTAATGCAGTTGAATCTGATAAATCTCTTTGCCAGCGAGAAATTGGAAGCTTTTGGCCTAAGTGGGTGAACAGGGCATTGGCGATCCCTAGGTTGCCTTCTGAGTTTTCAAAATCAATGGGATTAACTTTGTGCGGCATTGTTGATGAACCAATTTCGCCAGCAACCGTTTTTTGTTTGAAATGACCAAGAGCTATGTAACCCCATATGTCACGATCAAAATCAATCAAAATGGTGTTAAAACGAGTCAATACATCAAAATACTCAGCTATATAATCGTGTGGCTCAATCTGTGTGGTGTAAGGATTCCAAGTGAGTCCTAGGTTTTCAATAAAACTTTGTGCAAAGGCAGGCCAGTCAACCTCGGGGTAAGCACTAATGTGGGCATTATAATTACCAACAGCCCCATTAATTTTACCCATTAACTGTACCCGACCAAACTGAGCTTGTTGACGTTGTAATCTGGCGACAACATTAGCCATTTCTTTGCCCAAGGTTGTTGGTGAGGCAGGTTGCCCATGAGTACGTGACATGAGTGGAACATCTGCATATTGATGAGCTAAGTCGGCTATCGCGTTACTGATGTTATCCTGATAATCACAAATTACCATCGCAGCATCTTTCAACATTAAAGCGTAAGATAAATTATTGATGTCCTCTGAAGTACAAGCAAAATGAATAAATTCACTGACTGCGCTCACCTGAGCGTTATTCGCGGTTTTTTCTTTTAGAAAGTATTCAACCGCTTTCACGTCGTGATTAGTTGTGCTTTCAATATCTTTAACTCGCTGTGCATCTTGTTCAGAAAAGTTTTCAATAATGCCATCTAATTCCGCCTGAGTTGCTTCATCAAAAGCCGGAACTTCTACAATTTTGTCATGGGCAGCTAATGCTTGTAACCAACGGATTTCTACAATAACGCGATATTTGATTAATCCAAACTCACTGAAAATAGGTCTTAGTTCTTTGGTTTTGCTGCCGTAACGGCCATCTGCAGGGGATATTGCGGTAAGTGCAGATAATTCCATGAGGACTCCTTAAATGAAGACGAGTTAAATTGAAGGTCAATAAATCACTATAAATTGGAGGCGTATTCTACCCGAATATCATAAATTTGGACACTTTTCAGCGTATTTGCTTATTTGATTTAGCTATTAATCTGGTATTTTCTCTTAACTATTTGTATTTAGTCGCTTTATTTCCAATTTGTTGTTGATTTGTGAATTAATTTGAGTTGGTTTAGGCTATATTTACTTGAATGGTATTTTTCTGTAGTTCATTTTGATGTGAGTTATTGCTTGGGACGCTTGTACGGCATTGTGCAACATGACGAGTAATGGGCAATAAAATGATGAAATTAGTCGCCTATAGCAACACGGGGACATTCGCTGCTTTTGCGTGATGTGCAGGAATAGCACTGATAGCTGAGTTACCTATGTGTAAGAGCGTTTAGCTTCTTTAACAAAAGCGAAATGAATGGATTGTGTCCAGATCTGATTTTTTGGTTCAGGGTTAATAAATGAAAAATACAATATTTCCTAATGCAGAACATTTCCAGATACCGCGAGCCCTTTATGTGGGGGCATGGAAGGTTTGGTTTAAGCGCTTTGGTGAACATGGATTATGGCGAGAAGGTACTATGCCTGCTGAGCCTAGCGATGAAAAACTTTGTACTCTCGTGGAGAATAATCAGCGTTTTAGTGTACAAGTGATGAACCGTTTGTTAGTTCCTTGGTTTTACCGGAATTCTAACCAAATTGATGAAGCCTTTTTTCTAATGAATCAGGATATGCTTAAGCTACTGGTGCGTGACGATGAAACTCAGGTGGCCAGACTGACTGATCAGGCGCTGGATTTTTGGGATGGATTAACCTTTTTAGAGCAAGACTTATTTACCGCTTATGCGGAAGCTAGAATTCAAGCTGATATTGAAACGCCAAGTCCCGAGCCTGTGGTCTTAGACGATGCGGGATTAGAGGTGATTGGTGAAGATATTTACCCGCCAATAATTCCTGAAAAATCAGCTACTGATAACGAGTATGCTCAAGCAATCGTTGCATGGATTGACGAGGATCCTTTTACGCCAATGTACCAGCGTCATGCCGTTGGTGAAGCTATCAGCAGTTGGCACGATCGATTGGAAGCATTTTTTTGGCCTAAACCGCGTAATGGATTAATGCAAGTTTGCCATTCTGCGGACGCTTTGATGTATCGAGCAGAGCTGTTAGCGAGAGCAATTGAGAATGGTGTCGCTTGGTCGGCTAATGACAAAAAGCTTGCAGTAAAAACAGCGAATGAAATTTTTCTACAAGCAGGCGTTCCGCAAAAAAGTGTGACTTGGCAAAATGTTTATCAAGTGATGCAAGCCGCGGTTAAAGCAGATAAAAACTCTACGGCAAAAATGAATAGTGGCTGGAGTTTATTAGCCTCGTTTGCGACACATTGGTTAAATGAGTTTGATGATCGGACTGTGATGGTTTGCTGGAATTCTCGGGTATCAACATCCATTATTTCTCGCTTGGATTTTTTGTTAGTTGAAGCTGGATACTCTGATTTAACTGAGCGCTTCTCTGGTCTTGGTACTATTCCCGGGGTAGGGGGCACGAGACCAAGAGAATTTACGTTAAAGTGGCCTGATGGTTATCGGAGCTGGCAAACACAGGTTGCTGCAAGTGAGTTTGTTGGCAAAATAGTGCATGTTTTAAATAATGAAAAAGATAGCGATGGAAAATTAAAATATCGCCCTATGCCAGTACCTACCGGAGGAAGTGCTCCTTGGTCAATTCAAGGTGTGCAGCTGGTTTTGTTTTCTGACGGTTATTAAATGTAAATTGAAGAAAATAAATCGAAAAAAACCACGCATAAAGCGTGGTTTTTTATTACGATAATTTAGTTAGGACAAGACTTACCAACCACAATTTCGATCTTTATTTTGTTCATCTAACCAAACCTGTAATGGTGCAAAATAATCAAGAATTGCAGAAGCATCCATTTCTGATTTTCCGGTCATTGTTTCCAGAGCTTCTTGCCAAGGACGACTTGCACCCATTTCTAGCATTGCATTGAGCTTTGCTCCTGCTTCTTTATTACCATAAATTGAACAGCGATGTAATGGACCTTCATTACCGACAATTTTACAAAGTTCTTTATGGAACTGAAATTGCAAAATATGTGCTAGGAAATAACGCGAATAGGGAACATTACCAGGAACATGATATTTTGCGCCAGGATCAAAGTGTTTTTCCGTACGCTTAACAGGTGCTTTGATACCTTGATATTCTTCTCGCAGTTTCCACCATTCTTTGTTGTATTCATTTTCAGCAATCTCGCCGTTAAAAACATTCCAGCGCCATTTATCGACAACTAAACTAAAAGGTAAGAATGCAATTTTGTCTAATGCCATTTGCATTAAATATGGTAAATCGCCAGCCGCATCAGGCACTTCATCAATTAATCCAATCTCTTTTAAATAGCTATCATTGATTGAAAGGGCAATGGTGTCACCAATGGCTTCATGGAAGCCATCGTTAGCACTACCACGATACAACATTGGTTGAGTCAGGTTATATGCGCGCTGATAGAAGTTGTGGCCAAGCTCATGATGAATAACAACAAAATCTTCAGCAGTTTTTTGAATACACATTTTAATTCGGTAATCATCAGGTGTTAAATCCCAAGCACTGGCATGGCATTGAACGTCGCGATCCTGTGGTTTAACGAATAATGAACGTTCCCAGAAAGTTTTTGGTAATGGTTTAAAACCTAGCGAGGTAAAGAAATCTTCTGCGGTATGCACCATTTGTTTTTCGGTGTAACCTTTTTCCAGCAAGCGAGCTGTTAAGTCAGTCGCTGGTGTTGAAGTTTTTGGTGCTACGTCTGGAAAAACATTTCCCCAAGCTTGTGACCACATATTACCTAGCAAATGAGCTGGTATTGGACCTTTTTTTGATACAACTTTATTACCGTATTTTTCATTAAGCTTAGCTCTTACATGACACTGCAAAGATTTATAAAGTGGTTTTACTTGTCCCCAGACACGATCCATTTCAACCGCAAAGTCTTCTGCAGGCATGTCATATTTTGAGCGCCAAAGTACACCAGTATCTTTAAAGCCAAGCTCTTTTGAACCTTCGTTAGCTATTTCTACCATGCGTTGGTAGCTTTTGCGCATTTGTGGGGAAACTTTACGCCAGTTTATCCAAGCTTCCAGCTTTTCTTCATGGGAAGTTTTAGGATCTGCTAGAATTTTACTAAGATCGCCAAGGACATAGCATTCTTCTTTTGGAGAACAGCCTTTAGCATACATCGCATCTAAATTAGCCGATATTTGAGCTAATTCTGCAGTTAGCTCATCGTTCTCTGGTGCAGGAATAGTTAGGCCTGCTTTTAGTATTTCAAGTTTGCGTCGAGTATCGTAATCGACTTCCAAGCCATTGAATTTCTTTGCACCTAGTGCAAGACTGACCCCCATTTTTGTCGCTTCTTCGCCCATTTTGGCCACTAAAAAATTAGTGTCTGTGGTTACAAAATTGGCTTGAACCCAAGCTGTTTTTGCTTGAAATTCGTAGTTACTCTCAATAGTTGCTTCAGCATTAGCCACATAAGCTTGTGCTTCTTTTACTGTAGGCGGTGCTTCTTTTTTTGCTTGTATTTGAACTGAGGTTAACAAACAAATTGATGCACTGGTCAATAACAGTTTCTTCAAGTTGTTATTTGGGGTCATGTGTGTTTTTACCTTTAAACGATTAATATTGAAATTGAGCATATCGCCATAATTTGGCTTATTGATATAAGGGTAATTAAAGCAACCACATCTGGGTTTTTACCTGTTGAACCCACTAGTCTAAAAAGTGGACAGTAAGTAATTAAAGGGCAACAGAGTCAAACCTTATGTTTATAAATTAACTTTTATTGTGCTTTTGTGACTTTAAACACTCTAAGAAATAACATGAGTTGTTATTTAAAGTAGCCAAAGGATATACCCGATATTCATCTGCATCAAGTAGATAGGGAAAAATACAATGGTCTTGTCAAGATTTCAGGTAGAAAGTTTGAAGACATACAATAAGGAGATAAACTGATTAAGACCTAGCATAGTCATGCGTCATATAAAAGTCACAGAATCGCAGAGTAATGATAAAATCTAACAAAATTAACTGAAATAGTGCTTTTTTGCTCAAATAATGAACAAAAAATAAAATAGTGTGAATTAGTTCTAGCCGTATGAATGAAAAATGTACTAGTATGTTTGCTCTAGGAAGCCTCTTAATGTAGTCTGGTTTTCCCAATTCTTTGACTACATCAAAAGAAACCTCTCAAGGAATTGGTAAATTGCAGCACAGATTCTGGGGTGGAAAGTGAAGTTAGTCGTAATTAGTATAGCGTTTGGCCTGTTGGCCAGTATGTCACATGCCGGTGAAGCCAAAGAGCTTGCTGGCGTCGAAATTGAAGAAGTTGTAAACCTCTCATTAGATGGTAAACAGTTACATTTAAGAGGTGCAGCGGTAAAAAGCGATGCCCATCAGTCGATTTACGTTGGTGGTTTGTACCTCCAGAATGACGCGCAAAGCGTTGAAGAAATTCTTTCTAATGATGGTGCAAAGCGTTTTATTTTGTACTGTCAAAACTCAACTATAAAGCCGGATGCGTTGATTAGGGCCTTAAACATTGGCTTTACTGCAAATCATACAGAGCAGGAACTTGAAAGTTTACAACCAATGGTTGAGCAGTTTAATCGTATCTGGAAAGCTGAAATCAGCGAAGGCGATAAAGTTTGGATAGACTTCTTACCTGAGAAAGGTATGGTCGTTACTATTAATGGTAATGAAAAGGGGGTTATTCCAGGAAAAGCTTTTTATAATGCTTTCCTTAAAACTTGGCTCGGGGATAAACCCATTAATTCACAAATGAAGAAGCAAATACTAGGAATTGAATAAACGACTTTACCGCTAAGCATTCGAATTAAAAATCCTACTTTATGTAGGATTTTTTTTGTCTGATAGTTGAGAATTAATGTTCGTTCAAACAAAATTAAATGCTGAGATTTACCTCAAGCGCTAAGCAAGTTATCATCTGCGATATTTATTTATCTACTTTTAAAGGAAGTACTGATGATTCAAGCTGGGCCCGTCATGTTAGATATTGCCGCACATCATTTAACTGAGGAAGATAAACAACTCATTGCAAACCCGTTATGTGGTGGTTTAATTTTGTTCAGCAGAAACTTCCAATCGGCGCAACAAATTTACCAGTTAACCGCTGAGATTCATGCTATTAACCCATCGGTTATTATCGCAGTTGATCAAGAAGGTGGCAGAGTGCAGCGTTTTATCGAGGGCTTTTCTCGATTACCAGCACTAAAATATTTTGGTGATTTATATCAAAAAAATAAAGAGTTATCACTAAAATATGCGAGTGATATTGGTGAACTTATGGCATTAGAGGTTCAATCTGTCGGTTGTGATATTAGTTTTGCGCCTGTTTTAGACTTAGGCAATACGCTTAGTAAAGTTATCGGTAATCGGGCTTTTGCCACGGATCCTGTCGATATTTCTGTCATCGCTCAATCTTATATTGCTGGTATGAAAAAAGGTGGGATGCAGGCAACAGGAAAACATTTTCCTGGTCACGGTTCTGTCGAGGCAGATTCTCATCATGCAATTCCTTTTGATGATCGTGAATTTAACGCTATAGAGTCTCTCGATTTAAAACCATTTGAAATATTACAAGAACATTTGGGCGCTATGATGCCTGCTCATATTGTGTACTCTCAAGTTGATAGTCAACCTGCTGGTTTTTCAACGATTTGGATAAAAGATATTTTGCGTCAGAAAATGGGATTTAATGGTGTTGTTTTTTCCGATGATTTATCTATGAAAGGAGCTGAAGTCGCTGGTGATTTTGAACAACGTGCTAAGTTAGCGTTGAAAGCGGGCTGTGATATGGTATTAGTTTGTAATGATCGAGAGGCGACACAGCAAGTTTTAGCAGCATTGAGTGATTATATTCATCCACAAGTTAGCTCAGATAGAATTGCAAAGCTGAGAATGACAAGTCAACCACAAGGTTTAAGTCAATTAAAAACAACTGCACGTTGGGTAGAGCTGAGTGACTCGCTTAACCAGTTTAACGCGCTGGTTAACGTAGAATAGCCTTAATATTCTTATCAAAGCATCATATTAAAATTTAGACATAGAGGACATATTTTTGGATATTTCAGAAGTTGAAATTTGGTTTAGGAATAACCTAGGAGATTCCGCTTTTTATTTAAAAGTATTTTTAGTTGTTTTTGTAACATTATTACTCAACTTTATTTGGAATAAATTACAGAAAAACTTATTGCTCAAGTTGAAAAAAACTAAAAATAATTGGGACGATGCACTCATTAATTCGCTTGCAAAACCGATGGTGTTTTTGATTTGGGGAGCTGGTGCTTGGGTTTTAGTGAAATATTTATTTGACTATCAGGTTACTCAAACGATACGCGATATTGGTTTAGTGATTGTTATTTCATGGTTTTTAGTACGCTTTATTCGTGAAGCTGAACACAATATTGTTAATAGTAATATAAATAAAATTGGCGAAGAAAGAATTGATCAATCAACAATAGAGGCAATTAGTAAGTTATTAAGAGTCTCTGTTTCTATCACTACAACTTTAGTTATTTTACAAACTTTGGGAGTGAGTATTAGTGCTGTGCTTGCTTTTGGCGGTATAGGTGGAATCGCAGTAGGCTTTGCAGCAAAAGATTTGCTTGCTAATTTTTTTGGTGGGCTGATGATTTATCTCGATCGTCCTTTCTCTGTTGGTGACTGGGTTCGTTCCTCAGATAAAAACATTGAAGGAGTAGTTGAGTATATTGGTTGGCGTCAAACGAGAATACGTACTTTTGACAAACGTCCACTATACGTACCTAATGCAATTTTTAATAGTATTACTGTTGAAAATCCATCTCGCATGCATAACCGCCGCATTTATGAAACTATCGGTATTCGTTATGATGATTTAAAGGTGATGACAAAAATTGTCGACAGCGTCAAAATGCTTTTACTGAATCATCCTGAAATAGAGCAAAATCAAACTTTAATGGTTAACTTTAATCAGTTTAATAATTCATCAATTGATTTCTTTTTATATACATTCACTAAAACAACTGATTGGGTGAAATTTCACGCTATTAAACAGGATATTTTGCTAAAAATTGCGAATATTATTGAGGAAAATGGTGCTGAAATTGCGTACCCAACTCAAAGACTGCAATTGGAACAATTAGAGCAAATGGAAATGCTTAACCAGTCAGAGAACATGACAAAAGCTGAAAGCAAACAGTAAAGGTGATGTCGTAAAAACTTATGATTGTCAGATAATATATTTATCAGGTTACTCTATTAGATTATCGTTTTAAAATGCTTAAGACGATAATCTATCAGATAAGTATAAACATATTTTTGAGGCGAGCTGGTTTAAAGCATTAAAGTTTCAGTGGTTAACCGAAACGCACAATCGTTAAGATTTGTGCGCGACGGCGTGAATCACTTTATTATGCTCAAAATACACTGTGAAATGAGAATATTCCCAACGTGTTATCGGTGGTTCACCGACAGGTGATATTTTTTGCGTCGGCATACCATATTTTGATTCAACTTGAACCATGGTTTGACCGTTTCGTGGTTTGTCATGAACTGATTGAGCTTGTTGATTAACTCTGATGACGTCACCATCTGCGTAAACACTTGTGCCGCTGAGGGCTATTAGCCCTAATATGCTAGTTGCGATGAATCGGCATGGGTTATTTAAAGAGCGTTTTACTGCCGATTTTTTTATCACTGGCTTCATTTTGTGATCTCCATACTAGAATAATGTTTAATATACTCTTCTA
>JAUIHB010000149.1 GCA_030432465.1 Gammaproteobacteria bacterium | reverse complement strand
AGTGAATACGACAGAGTTAAGGTGACCATTGAACTGGATGAAAATAGTCCTCCTTGCGCGTATGCCGGTGACGATCGAAGCGCTTATATTGGTGAAGTTATTACACTTGACGGTTACTTAAGCTCAGATCCGGATGGTGATCCACTGACTTATCGCTGGAGTATTTTACACAAACCTGACGGAAGTACTGCCGTGCTAACAGACCCGCAGAGCATGCAGCCCAAGCTAACGATAGATGTAGCTGGCGAGTATGTTGTTCAGTTGATTGTTAATGATGGTGAGTTAGATAGTCAGCCAGACACGGTAATGATTACAACAAACAACATGCGTCCGGTTGCTGATGCAGGAAATAATCAATCGGTAGAAGTCGATACAGCTGTCACACTGGATGGTTCGAACAGCTATGACTCCGATGGTGATAGTTTAGCTTATCGCTGGAGCTTACTATCAAGTACAAACAGCAATCCGCCAGTACTTAATAATCCAACAGGTAGCAAACCAGAGCTTACTCCGACAGAAAGTGGTACTTATATTTACCAATTGATTGTAAATGATGGTGTTCTGGATAGTCAGCCTGATACTGTAACTATTGAAGTGACCGATGAGCATTCGTGTGATGTTTCTGGTGATACCCAAAGAGTTCTTCCTGTAACTATTAGAGACTTCACTGTGGATCATCCTGATTTCGAATATAACGTTGGAGTGGATTACGGTCTGGTTCGTTTCTTATTGGGAGAGGATGGTTTACCAGTCTATGCTAATCCTCATGGTGGTACCGATACAACAACGGGTCCTGACAATTTCAATCAGTGGTATCGTGATGTACCTGGGGTTAACTTGAATATTCAAAAATCCTTGTTGATTACGCGCGAAGATGATTCAACCATTTGGGAATATAGTAATTCGAGTTTCTTCCCTATTGACGGTGAAGGCTTTGGAAATTCAGGATTAACTAATCCTGATCATAACTTCCACTTCACTTTGGAAACTCATTTATCATTTGATTATAAAGGTGGCGAGGTCTTTACTTTCCGTGGAGATGATGACTTATGGCTATTTATTAATGGGCGATTGGCGATTGATATTGGTGGTGTTCACTCTGTGATTGAACGCACTATAGAGCTTGATGAATTAGCTGAATTGCTTAATATTCAAGTAGGAAAAAGTTATACCTTTGACTTATTCTTTGCAGAAAGACATACCACACAATCTAACTTTATGTTCCAAACAAATATGGAATTAGAGTGTGAATAAGTATAACTAATTTACTTACTACACAGAAAAAGCCTGCCTAGCAGGCTTTTTTGTTTCTAAATCGCAATATAAGCTTTAACATGAATTCTAGACTAACTAAAAGTTATGCTAGTATTCTAGCCTTTAGTTTTCATAGTCTTGGCATTTGAAATATTCATGTTTCTAAAATCCCTTCAAAATCAAACATTACCAATTGCTGACAAGCTTGCAGATATTGGTGAAACTTTGCGGGCAAACTCTCAGTTAATTTTGCAAGCTGAGCCGGGAGCTGGAAAAACAACTTTGGTTCCGTTGGCATTACTTGACTATATCGAACCACACAAAAAAATTCTTGTATTGGAACCTCGCCGATTGGCGGCTAGAAATGCCGCGATAAGAATGTCAGAAATTGTTGATAAAGAAGTTGGAACACTTGTTGGTTTTCGCACTCGTGATGAGGTTAAGGTATCAAAGCAAACCCGTATAGAAGTTATAACTGAGAGGATTTTAGTGAGAATGCTAAATGATGACCCTGAGATGGAATTTGTTGATGTTATTATTTTTGATGAATTCCATGAGCGAAATTTGGATGCAGAGTTAGCACTGGCTTTATGTCTTGAAGTTCAAGAAACAATACGTGACGATTTACGTTTATTGATTATGTCGGCCACAATTGATACACGGCAGCTTTCTTTGTTGTTACCAAGTGCTCCAATTATTCATGCCAGTGGTAAATGTTTCCCTGTGACTGTTGATTATGTTGCACCACCTAAAAACAAAGACTGGAAAAGCGTAATGTTAGTCGCTATTAAAAAGGCTTTACAAAAAACGAAGAAAGATATTTTAGTTTTTCTTCCTGGAAAGTCTGATATCTATTATTGCATTAGTTTAGTTGAAAATAATTTGTCAGATATTTTTTCTTTGTCAGATAGCGATGAAGATGAAGTTTTTCACTCAAAAAAAGTTCAACTTTTAGCTTTATATGGCAACTTGAATTATGCAGAACAAAAGAAAATATTTAAACCAAACTCTAAGGCTCAAAGAATCATTTTTGCAACGAATATTGCGGAAAGCAGTTTGACCATTGATGGGGTTGAATGTGTAATTGACTCTGGGCTAGAAAAACAAACTCAGTTTGAACCGCGTTCGGGATTTAATAAATTAATCACGATAAAAATTTCTAATGCATCAGCTATTCAAAGGCAAGGAAGAGCTGGAAGGTTATCTGCTGGACACTGTATTCGGTTATGGTCAAAGGAAGATAACTTGCGTGAACATACTACGGCTGAAATTTTACGAACAGATTTAGCTGGGCTTGCTTTGCAGGTTGCATTATGGGGGGCTGAAGATATTTGTCAGTTATCTTTTATAGAACAGCCTAATCAAGGAGCCTACCAGCAAGCGCTTAGTTTGCTCTCGATTTTGGGAGCTATAAATAAAGATTATAAAATCACTGCTTATGGAAAACGTTTGTCATTGCTTGGCGTTCATCCTAGAGTTGCTCACATGTTGCTGCAAAGTGAAAAGTACAAAACAGAATCATTGGCTTGTTTAATTGCGGCTATGTTAGATGAGCGGGATGTTTTTCAGCAATCCAGAGAAATGAATATCGATTTTATGTCGAGACTTAGTTTTGTTGTTCAGCAGATGAAAAGTCCTAATACAACGGAAACTGTACGTTTAATTGTTAAACGGGCAAACCGGTTATATCGAAAAATTCAAACTACAAATGCCTCCGAAAAGAATATGCCTTTGGTTAAAAATATACAAACTGATTTTGCTCCTGTATTACTTGCGTTATGTTTTCCTGAACGGGTGGGAATTAAGCGTGGTCAGGGATATTTGTTGGCTAATGGTGGTGGGGCAAGGCTAAGAGATGATGTGATAGATTTAGGCGACTGTATCGTGGCAGTTAATCTAGGTGGAAAAAGTCGAACGGCTTTTATTAATCAAGCGGTTTCATTAAGTAAAAATGATTTGACTCACTATTTGAAAGATCAGGTTCAAATAAGAGAAAAAACATTTTGGGAACAAAAATCTCAGTCGATAAAATCAGAGACAGTCACAGAGTATTTTAGTTTGGTTTTATCCTGTAAGCCGTGTAAAAGTATTGAGCCAAACTTGGCTGCAAATATTTTATTGATGGAAATAAAAAAGCAAGGTTTAAGTGTTTTACCGTGGAATAATAGCTTACGGCAATGGCAGGTTAGGGTGATTCGATTGAGAGAGCTAGCTGAATATGCTGATCTGTTTCCAGATGTTAGTGATAAGTATTTACTCGAAAATTTAGCCTCTTGGTTGAAGCCTTATTTATCAAGCTCTGCCAAAAAGGTAGTCACTAGGTTTGCTGATATCAGCGAGGATATTTTGGTATCGGCTATTACTGGACTATTGTCTTGGGAACAATCGCAGTTATTACAAACATTAATGCCTACTCATTTAAAAGTAGCCAGCGGTTCAAAAATTAAACTAGACTATTTGGCCGGCAATAATCCGATATTGTCTGTTAAGTTACAGGAGATGTTTGGTGAAAAAGAAACGCCACTAGTTGCTGAAGGGCGTATATCTGTGATTGTTCATTTATTGTCCCCTGCAAAGCGACCACTACAAATCACTCAGGATTTGGCAAGCTTTTGGAAACAAGGATACCCTCAGGTTAAAAAAGAAATGAAGGGAAAGTATCCTAAACATCCATGGCCAGATGACCCTTTAACAGCTATAGCAACGGGTAAAACTAAGAAAAAAATGCAAAAAAATAGCTAAAAAGGTTCAATTTATTCAGTAAAACTGTGATGTTTTTAGTTTCAATTTGAGATTTCAGTCACAGATTAATTCATTTGCATAACATATTTGTCGACACCTAATTCATTCCCTTTGCTGATTTACCTCAAGCTGGCATAATCCTTCGCAATCTTAGCAAGTTCATTCAAATTCTTGCCTATGTATTAGAATTTTTTGAACAATAACTTGATAACAAAGCTATGAAATTTGATAGATCACAACGACAATTTATTTTGCTAATGGCAATATTTTACAGTATTAGCATTGCGGTTATCTATTTTGCCGCAACAACTCAAACTGTTGAAACTAATGCATTGACCAATGTGCGAGCACTTATTTTTGTTTTGCTATTACCCATTTTGGTTAAGTACTTTCTCCAACTATTAGTTGCACCATTTTATGGTTTAATTGAACGCATTAGAGAATCTAAGTTACCTCAGGTTAATAAACAACCACTTGTTTCTGTATTGATTCCTGCTTGGAACGAAGAGGTTGGAATTATTAAAACACTTCGTTCAGTAATTGATAACTATTATGAAAACTTAGAAGTTATTGTCATTAATGATGGTTCCACAGATCGTACCCATGATTTGGTAATGGATTTTTTCGAGAGTTATCAAAAAAATCAGTTTTTAAAACCTAAAGTTAAATATTTGAAACTCGCGAATGGTGGTAAAGCGTTGGCGCTAAATCGCGGCTTAAAAATTTCCAAAGGTGAAATTATTGTTACGGTTGATGCTGATAGTGTGATGGATAAAAATATGATTTCAGGCATGGTTAGGCGCTTTAATGAACCGGGAGTTGGAGCAGTCGCGGGGAATGTTATTGTGGCTAATAAAAAAAGGCCTCTGGCAATTATTCAACAGTTAGAGTATTTGTATGGATTCTTTTTTAAACGAGCTGACTCTGTTTTTAATTCAGTTTATATCATCGGTGGAGCTGCAGCAGCATATAGACGGACTGTGTTAGACAAAGTGGGTGGTTTTGATCATGAGATCATTACAGAGGATATAGAAATGTCTACGCGTATTTTAGCTCATGGTTATAAAACGCGCTACGCGGCAGATGCTGTTGTTTTTACCGAAGGACCGAGTGATTGGCAAGGTTTATGTAATCAGCGGTTACGTTGGAAATTTGGTCGTCTCACAACTTTTTTAAAGCATAAAAGGTTGTTTTTTAGTCGAGCTAAACAGCATAACCCTTACTTGTCATTCTTATTACTGCCATTAGCTGTTTATTCTGAGTTGACCCTATTGCTGGAAGGACCGTTATTGGCTATTTTCTATGGTTATACTATTTTGGCGGCAGATTACTTTCCATTAGCATTTGTTATTTTATTTATGAGTGGGTTAATCAGCTTGCAAATTTTATGTGACACCAAGTCTCGTTTTCACCTTTCATTACTGCCTTTTGCACCAATCGCATGGCTAGTATTTTATATTATTGACTGTGTTGAGTTTCAAGCATTGTGCCGTAGTTTAAAACGACTTTATAAGCGTCAAAGCTTAAAATGGCAAAAATGGGTAAGAGTTGGTGTAATGAATTAGTTAAATAATAAATGCTGAAGATAATAGTTGTTTACTAATAATTTTCTTCAGCATTTTCATCTTAACATGTTCAATATTTGGGATGTTTAAGATATAGATTAGGTTTCTACATTCATTGATGAATCCTACTATGTGATAGATAGTAAGACATAGCATTTCGATAATCGCAATTTTTTTAGCAATATACTTGTTTTTATTGCGATAAAATTTTCATTTTTTAAGCGTATTAGTGGCTCAATATCCGAGATATTTGAGCAAACCGGCCATATTTCTCCAAAAAAACGAAAAAAAACGATTAAAAGCACTTTAGAGCTAGCTTTTTTAGGTTGTTTTTTAGTATGATTCCGCCCCAAATTATTAGTGCAGGAGAAACAATTGAGCCAGAACGATTTAGAACTCCAACTTAAAGTGTGGAAAGAGCTAGCGATTAGCAAACAGGTATTAATGCAGACCGCGGCTAAAACACTTGGTTTAAAATCGGAGTGTACTACAGAAGAACTTGAATCAGCGTTGAACAAGACGATTGGACAAGCTCAAAACGCTGAACAAGAGCTAAAAAGTGCGAACGAAAAATCACAAGTAAAAATGTCAGCCTTACAAGATAAACTAGAGGGGACTGAAAAGAAGCTTGCTGATACTCTGGCTGCTAAACAAGAAACTGAAACTGCTTTAGCTGCAATGGAGCAGAAGCATAGTGCATCTAAAAGCGCTGCTGCTGAAGAGCTAAAGAAAGTTAAGTCTCAACTCGCTGATAAACAGAAAGAGCTTAAACAAATCACTAAAGTGCTTGCTGATACGCCTGAAAATGTAGTTAAAAAATTAAAAGCGTTAAAGAAAGAAAAAATGGATGAAGCAAATGACCGTAAACGTGCGGAAGAAAATGCTCGTACATTGAAAAAAGACAAGCAACGTGTAGAGCAAGATTTGAAAGACACTAAAGCATTAGTCGAGCAAGCGGCAACTTTAGTGGAAAGTCAGCGAGAACTGCACAAGTTCGCCAACGAGCAGTATGATAAGTTAGCAGAGTTAGTCGAGGATAAAAAGTCCATTGAGCAGGTTCCAGCGCTTAATGAAGAGTTACTAGAAGCAATTGTTGCTGCTAATTCTGAAGATGATAGTAAAGATGAGAAAAAAGAAAAGAAAGGCAAGAAATAATCAATAGACGGCTATTTTTTTCTTTTTGAGAAACCCAAAAGCAATTATCTGTTTTTGGGTTTTTTGCTTTTACTTCTTACTGATTAATAACTCTATCCATACCAATATGAGGGATCCCATCTTCTAAATAGCCTTCTCCCACTTGAGTAAAACCATGTTTGGCGTAAAAAAGGTTTAAATGAGCTTGTGCTGAAATATGACACAAATGTTCAGGCCAGTTTGAGTCAATAATTTGTAATGCTTTACTGATTAATTGATGCCCTAACCCTTGTCCTCTATAACTTTCTGCAGTGACTACTCTGCCAAATACCACATGTGCCTCAGGATGATTGGTTGGAGCGAAAATTCGTAAGTAGCAACTCACTTGTTCATTATCTAAAGCAAAGAGGTGGATTGTTTGGGGAAGTAAGTCCAGATTATCTAGATCAGGGTAGGGGCAATCTTGTTCAACAACAAATACATCAACTCTGAGTTTTAATATCTGATATAACTCCAAAGATGTTAATTCGGCAAATGTTTTACTGAACCATTGCATAAGTTACTCCTGCTTTTGAAGTTTTATTTTGGTTACTCAATGTAAACGATTTGCCTATTTTTGTCATCGGGAAGCGAATAACTATTTATTTGGATTTGATTGTGGATTTTTTATCATACCAAACCTCAATACAAGATAACCTAATAAGCCAGATATAAATGAAGCTAAAATAATGGCTAGTTTATCTGCAGATTCAAACTGCAAAGTATCTGAAAAGGCGAGAGAATTTACAAATAAGCTCATAGTGAAACCTATGCCAGTTAATATTGAAACTCCGTATAACATAGCCCAATTACTGTCTTCAGGCAGTTTTGCTATTTTCAGTTTTATCGCGAGCCAGCACAAACCAAACACTCCGAGTTGTTTACCTATAAATAACCCAAAAAAGATACCTAATGGAACATTACCGAATAACTGTTGTGCAGAAATACCGAGAAGATCAACCCCTGAGTTAACAAAGGCAAATAAGGGTAAAATTAAATAAGCTACCCAGACATGTAGCTGATGTTCCGTTTGCTTCAACATAGAAAATTTTTCACCTTTTCGGTTTGTTGAAGTGATAGGTATCGTCAGAGCCAAAGCAACACCAGCCAGTGTGGCATGAACACCAGACTTGAGTACACTAATCCAAAGTATTATACCGACCAAAATATAAGCTGCTCGGATAGCTACGTTGAAGTAATTGAGTAGCACAAGCGTTGTTAATGCTAAAAATGCAATGATAATGGATAAGCTGGACAACTCATTGGTATAAAATAGAGCGATAATGACTATCGCACCAAGGTCGTCAATAATGGCTAGCGCCATTAAAAATATTTTTAATGATATCGGTACTTTATTACCCAAAAGAGATAGTATACCCAGTGCAAAGGCGATATCCGTTGCTGTAGGTATTGCCCAGCCTCGCATTGCAAATTCATTTCCATGATTTAGTGCTACATAAATGAGAGCTGGAACTAGCATCCCGCCAATTGCTGCAATGCCTGGTAAAGCTATTTGGGATAAACTGGATAAATGACCTTCAATGATTTCTCGTTTTACCTCTAAACCAATTAAAAAGAAAAATATAGCCATTAGGCCATCATTAATCCAAAGTAACAGTGGTTTATCAATATGCAGTGCACCCAAGCGTATTTCTACAGGAAGGTGTAGAAAAGCTTCATAGTGATCGATTAAGTGCGTATTTTTGAGTATAAGAGCTGCAATGGTTGCAAAAATGAGCAAGATGCCCGCAGCTGATTCTTTTTGGAAGAAGTCTTCGATAGTCTTCATCGGCGTTTGTATCGTCCTCTTTTTTATTCAGTTAAAGGTATGGTTTGCTGCCTGTTTGGATAAAGCATAGCAGTCAAACTAAATATTATGGCTGAAAGACACAAACGCCGTGAGATAGAGTTTATTCCTTATTAATTAAAAAATTATTTTAGGTTAAATAAATAATTTTTTAGCTCATCAAAATCCACCTTTAATTGGGTCGCTAAATCTTTTTTATCAGCACAATCCTGAATAGCTTGCGGTAAAGAGAGCTGAATATCCAGTATTTCTTCAACTGTAGACTGAAATTTTGCTGGATGTGCCGTACCAAGGAAAATTCCAGTTTCTTCTGGCTGTAAACTTGTATTTAACCCTTGATAGGCAACTGCAGCATGCGGTTCACTAACATAGCCTTGTGCGTGTAGTGATTTCAGGCCTTCTGCGGTTTCTTCTTCATTGATGGCGCAGCCATTGAGCTTATCTTTAGAAAATTGTTGGCTGTCGATTAAATACTCTATTCTGGGCCAGTTGTTGGGTTTACTCACATC
>JAUIHB010000148.1 GCA_030432465.1 Gammaproteobacteria bacterium | reverse complement strand
GAGTTTAATGATCGAAAATTCAAAAAATGTCAAAACTTTCATGGTAGTTATCCCTCCTAGAGCTCCTGTAGAGTCTAGTTTGAAATTTCCTATCGCATTATTAATACTAGTTTTCTTTTTGGGCTTTATCTTCACTTTTATCTATATTTCTCAAAAGCGAAAACCGCTTCCCAGAAAAGAAAATTTCAACCAACATTCCTTCTTTAATAACAGAGATAATATACCAGAGCTTTCTTAAAATTTATTCATGATACCACTCTCCATTATCTAGTCTTTTAATCCAGACTTGTGAAAACCAATAAAACCGATTTTTTTGTTCAGAGGGAGCTGTACAATTATATTTACTTCTTCCTGAAGTTAATCTTTTTTCTGATTGAAATATCAAAAAGTCAGTTTTTTCTTTTTTCTTTATTTTACCCTGTCCAGAAAAATAACATTGCACGTTGATTTTTTGGTATTCTTTTTTCAATTTAATTTTAAGTTTCGGCATAAAAACTGACTGAGATAGAACATGATCTTGCAAAACATCATCATCTTCACTCAATAACATCGCTGACTCTATTGGCATCGCCAATGTATTTACCTTTTGTATAAAACTCTCCATTTTCCCATACTGACCTCCCATAGGAAAACGAGCGATTGCTTGTTTATCCGTGCTGATATCAATAGCACCTGAAAACTGAGCAAAAGCAACAAACTCTAAGTCCTCTATAAGACTTTTAAGCTGATGATTATATTCACCATAGGGATATGCAAAAACCCTTGGCGAAACCGTTATTTGCTCATCAATGAATTTTTGGGCTTGCAATATTTCGTTACGCATTCTCATACGCCACGCCTCTTCTGACTCGTTATTTTTTTCATCTCTACGTATCATATGCGTATGGGTAATGCTATGGTTTCCGATGGTTCCCCCCTGCTTAACCAGTTTTTTTAATACCTCAATATTCATAAACTGATCAAGTTTTTGCTGGATTGGTTGGGTATTAATAAAAACAGTAAATGGATAGTTTTTTTCTTTTAATAATGGCAAGGCATTATTATAAATAGACTGATAACCATCATCAAATGTAATCAAAACCGACTTATCAGGAAAGCTTTTATTACTTTTTAAATAAGTCAGAAACTCATCCATTGATAAAACTTTAAATTGGTTTTCTTTTAAGTAATTCAAATGCTTTTCAAATAATTGAGGAGAAGTGCTGGTAATTTCGGGCGTATCTTCTGAAATATGGTGGTATTGTAAAACAACCAGTGCGTTGATATTAATTGAAAAAGCTATCAAACTAAACAGTAAAAATTTGAACAAACAGTTTTGAACAGTCAGACTAAAACTCTTTTTATTTGATTTCATAACAACTCTCACTTTTTGTTTGTTGCTTTCATAAAAAAGCCCCTCTCTTAAAAAAAAAGAAGGGCTCTTATATTTCAGTCATTATCAATGAACTAAATTATTTCTTTTTCCTTGCAGGCGGAAGATCCGTACATGTGCCTTCATAGGCTTCAGCAGAAAAAGCAAGCGACTCAGACAAAGTCGGGTGAGGATGAACAGTTAACGCAATATCTTCCGCATCACATCCCATTTCAATCGCTAATGCTGCTTCGCCAATAATTTCGCCTGCATTAATACCCACAATTGCAGCACCAATAATTCGGTTGGTCGATTTATCATAAATACTTTTTGCAAAACCTTCCGTTCTGCCTGCGCCAATTGCACGACCACTGGCAGCCCATGGGAATGTCCCTACGCCGTATTCAATACCTTTCTCTTTCGCTTCTTTTTCAGTTAAACCAACCCATGCAATTTCTGGATCAGTATAGGCGACACTTGGAATACATTGTGGTTCAAATGCATGTTTTTTACCCGCGATTACTTCAGCAACTACATGAGCCTCATGAGTTGCCTTATGGGCAAGCATTGGCTGTCCCACCAAATCACCAATTGCGTAAATATTTGCAACATTAGTACGAAGTTGTTTATCAACGGCGATAAAACCTCGCTCATCAACATTCACACCAGCTTTGTCTGCATCAAGCAAATCGCCATTGGGACGACGCCCTACTGCGGATAAAATTTTATCATAACGCACAGGCTCTTTAGGTGCTTTTTTGCCTTCGAAAGTCACATACAAACCATCATCTTTTGCTTCAACTTTGGTTACACTAGTTTCAAGCATGATGGCACTATACTGTTTACTAACAAATCGCTGAAAAGGCTTGATAACATCTTTGTCTGCTGCTGGTATCAACTGATCAGCCATTTCAACAACATCAATACTACTTCCTAGAGCACGATACACCGTGGCCATTTCCAGACCTATAATTCCACCACCTAGAATTAACATTTTTTCTGGCACATTTTCCAATTCCAGTGCGCCAGTTGAATCAACAATTCGCTTGTCATCCGGTAAGAAAGGCAGCTTTACAACACGCGAACCGGCAGCAATGATACAACTTTCAAAATTAATTGATTTAACTTCATCATTACCTTCAATAGCTAAGGTATTACTTGATGTAAACTTTGCCACGCCTTGCACGACTTTAACTTTACGCATTTTAGCCATGCCAGATAAGCCTTTAGTCAGCTGACCAACCACACCATCTTTATATTCGCGAATTTTATCAATATCAATTTCAGGCTCGCCAAAT
This sequence comes from Gammaproteobacteria bacterium, assembly GCA_030432465.1. GTDB lineage: Bacteria > Pseudomonadota > Gammaproteobacteria > Enterobacterales > Kangiellaceae > Aliikangiella. The sequence continues at coordinate 6,475 of JAUIHB010000148.1, read as the reverse complement.
GAAACACCATGAGACTGCATACTTTTCGCTTCGTCAATCACTTTAGCTGAATGTAATAACGCTTTAGAAGGTATACAACCAACATTTAAACAAACTCCACCGAGTGTCGAATATTTTTCGACTAAAACAACGTTAAGTCCTAAATCTGCTGCGCGAAATGCGGCAGTATAACCGCCAGGACCTGCGCCGATGACGACAACTTGCGCTTGAATATCATTACTCATAGTGCTTTCACCTTTTTAAAATTAATACAGGCCTATAAAAGGCCTGTTTTCAATCATGTACATATTTTAAACAATGGTAATTCATTACTTAAAATAAGAATAGTTACTTTAATAAAACGCGACGAATATCGTTAAGCGTTTGCGACAAATGAACCACAAATCGCGCTGCATCTGCACCATCAATTACACGATGATCATAAGACAACGACATAGGTAACATAAGCCGAGGTACAAATTCTGTGCCGTTCCATACGGGTTGCATTTTATTACGTGATAAGCCCAATATGGCGACGTCAGGCCATTTTACAATAGGCGAGAAGGCAGTACCACCTATTCCGCCTAAAGATGAGATAGTAAAACTACTGCCTTGCATATCATCAGCCGATAGTTTTTTATCCCTCGCTTTACCACTGATCTCACCAAGTTCACTGGCTAATTCATAAATACCTTTTTGATCAACGTTACGGATTACTGGCACAGTAAGTCCATCAGGTGTTTCAACGGCAACTCCAATATGGTAATAGTTTTTAAGTACAAGATTCTCACCATCATTAGCCAAAGAAGCATTAAATTTTGGAAATGCTTTTAAGGTATAAACCAAACCTTTCATGATAAATGCCAATGGTGTCAATCGAACACCATCTTTCGCGGCTTCATCTTTCAGTGATTTACGAAATGCATCCAGCTCGGTAATATCTGCATCTTCATGTTGAGTAACATGGGGAATAGTTATCCAGTTACGATGTAGATTAACACTACTAATTTTTTGGATACGCGATAATGGCTTGGTTTCCACTTCTCCCCATTTTGCATGATCGACCGCGGGCATTTCAGGCATAGTAAACGCACCAGTTGCAGCCGTTGCTTTGGGACGAGAAAGCTCAAACTTAATAAAATTTTGAACATCGTCTTTAAGCACTCTGCCTTTGGGACCGCTACCTTTGACCTTTGATAAATCTGCGCCAAGCTCTCGTGCAAAGCGTCTAACCGCAGGACTAGCATGAACCACTCCCCCCGAAACACGCTTTTTCATTTGCGGATGTTCAGGCACAGGTGCACCTCGCCCGGCAGATGACTGTTCAGTTTTTCTTTCAAGAGACGAATCTTTTGAGCTAGAATACTGTGACTGTTTGTCAGCACTTTTTTTATCGTCGCTACTTTTGCCATCACTACTTTTGTCATCACTTCTAGCTGATGACTGATTCGACTTTTTAGATTTTGATTGACCGTTTCCTTTGATCTCTGCTTTCCCTAATACATCTCCTTGTGAGACTTTATCGCCGACTTTAACCGAAACACTGATAATTTTGCAGGCTGATTCAGCAGGAACTTCCATTGTAGCTTTATCTGTTTCTAAAACTATAAGACCTTGATCCTTTTCAATTTGATCACCCTCTTTGATTAATACTTCAATCACATCAACATCGCTAGAATCACCAATATCAGGAACTTTTAATTCTACTTCGGAAACCTCACCTTCATCTTCTACGTCTTCGACTTGCTCATCACTTTCTTGTGATTGACTCTTATCTTCACTTTTCTCTGAAGCTTCAGTTTCTGATTCACTAACTTCTGATTCACTGTTGTCAGAAGCAGAGTCATCCTTATCTTTTTGATCGCCGGTGTCATTTGAGTCACTAGAGTCCGATGATTCAACCTCCAGAATTAAATCACCTTGCGAAACTTTATCACCTACTTTGACATGAATTTTTTTAACGACACCTGCTTCACTAGCAGGAATATCCATAGTCGCTTTATCAGTTTCTAAAGTAATTAAAGAGTCTTCTTTTGCAATCGTATCGCCTTCAGAAACCAATACTTCAATAATATCTACATCATTTGCATCGCCAATATCAGGAACATTGACTGAAATTAAATCACTCATACTCAATCTCCCGTTTAGCTAAATAGTGGATTAGGTTTATTAACATCAATGTTGTAACGCTTTAACGCTTTGGTTACTTCTTTTGCATTAATAATACCTTCATCAGCCAATGCTTTTATTGCAGCAACCGTAACGTAATACCGATCGACTTCAAAAAAACGGCGTAAATTCTCACGGCTATCACTACGCCCAAAACCATCAGTCCCCAACACAGAATATCGAGCAGGAACAAAAGCTCTGATTTGTTCCGCATAAGCTTTCATAGAATCGGTAGAAGCAATAACCGGCCCCTCTTGTTTTGCTAAACACTGCGCCACATAACTTTGTGCAGGTTTTTTCTCTTCTGGTGCCATCAAATTTTTACGGGTCACTTCTTGACCATCACGAGCCAATTCATTAAAACTGGTTACACTCCAAATATCTGCTTCCACCCCAAAATCATCCTTAAGCAAACCAGCAGCAGCAATGACTTCGTGAAGTATTGCCCCACTACCTAACAATTGAACTCGTGGCGGTTTTGTTTTAGCTTTAGATTTTTTACCTTCTTTTAGCAAATACATACCCTTAATAATTCCGTCTTCACAACCTTTAGGCATTTCATCATGAGGGTAGTTTTCATTCAGCGTACTAATGTAATAAAAAACATTTTCCTGTTCTTCATACATTCTTCGCATACCATCACGAACAATCAGTGCTAACTCGTAACCAAATGTGGGATCGTAACTGATACAGTTTGGGATAGTTGACGCCAATATGTGGCTATGCCCATCTTGATGTTGTAAGCCTTCACCATTCAGTGTAGTGCGCCCAAAAGTGGCACCAATCAAAAAGCCCCGCGCTTGCATATCACCAGCGGCCCAAGCTAAATCACCTATACGCTGAAAGCCAAACATAGAGTAATAGATATAGAAAGGGATCATTGGCAAGTTATTACTTGAGTAGCTTGTCGCAGCAGCCATCCAGGAAGACATAGCTCCCGCTTCGTTAATACCTTCTTCTAAGATTTGGCCTTTTTTATCTTCACGGTAATACATTACTTGATCAGAGTCGACAGGCTCATAAAGCTGACCCACAGAAGAATAAATACCTATTTGGCGGAATAAACCTTCCATACCAAAAGTTCGAGCTTCATCTGGAATAATAGGAACAATCCGCTGACCAATCTCCTTATCTTTCAACAACACGTTCAATATTCGAACAAAAGCCATTGTAGTCGAAATTTCACGACCATTTGATCCACCAGTAATAGCACTAAATGCTTTTAACGGCGGAATTGTCAAATTATCTGACTTTGCCCTTCGCGCAGGTAAATAACCGCCCAGATTCGCCCGTTTTTCTTTTAAATACTTAATTTCAGGAGAATCTTCCCCTGGATGATAAAACGGTGTGTCTTCTAATTGATCATCAGCAATTGGTACATTAAAACGATTACGGAATTGCTTTAATGCTTCTAAATTCATTTTTTTAACTTGATGAGAAATATTTTTACCTTCACCACTATCTCCCATACCATAGCCTTTTACCGTTTTGGCTAAAATAACCGTTGGCTGTCCTTTATGGTTAACTGCAGAATGATAAGCCGCATAAACTTTGGTTGGATCATGACCACCACGGTTTAACCGCCAGATATCAGCATCAGACATGTTAGCAACCATTTCTAACAACGCAGGATCTTTGCCAAAGAAATAGTCACGCGTAAATTTTCCGCCCTTAGATTTATAGTTCTGGTATTCCCCATCAACGGACTCTTCCATAACTTTTAAAAGCTTGCCATCGACATCTCGTGCAATGAGTGGATCCCAGTAACGTCCCCAAATAACTTTAATCACGTTCCAACCGGCACCGCGAAAACCACCTTCTAATTCCTGAATAATTTTACCGTTGCCGCGCACAGGCCCATCAAGCCGCTGTAGATTACAGTTAATAACGAAAATTAAGTTATCCAGCTTTTCACGACCAGCTAAAGAAATAGCTCCTAAAGATTCCGGTTCATCCATTTCGCCGTCACCCATGAATGCCCAAACCCTTCTCTCACTTGTTTTCGCCAGCTCTCGATTCTCAAGATACTTTAAAAATCTTGCTTGATAAATGGCCTGTATTGGACCTAGCCCCATTGAAACGGTTGGAAACTGCCAAAAATCTGGCATCAACCATGGGTGCGGATAGGATGAAAGCCCTTTTCCATCAACTTCCTGACGAAAATTACCGAGTTGTTCTTCAGTCAACCGTCCTTCTAAAAATGCGCGAGCATAAATACCCGGAGATGAGTGTCCTTGGTAATAAATTAAATCAGCTTCTCTCTTTTCGTTTGCAGCATGAAAAAAGTAATTGAAACCAACATCATATAAAGTGGCAGATGATGCAAAGCTCGACAAATGTCCACCAAGCTCCTGATTTTTTTTACTCGCTTTTAATACGAGAGCTATAGCATTCCAACGAATAATAGAGCGCAAACGTTGCTCCATTTCTTGATCACCAGGAATTAGAGCCTCTTTTGAAGTAGGTATTGTATTTAAATAAGCAGTTGTCGCGCTATAAGGCAAATGAGCACCGGAGCGACGTGCCATATCAATCAGCTTTTCAAGTAAAAAATGTGCTCTTTCTGTCCCCTCTTCCTCTAAAACAGCGTCTAATGCATCTAGCCATTCTTGAGTCTCTATAGGGTCAATATCATTATTCTTATCGACATCTTGTGATTTATCTGACATTAGATTCCTCTTCCACGTTATTTCAAATTACCCAACTACTAGTAGATTAATTGTTTAGCTCAAATTAATGGCTTAAACAGACGACAATTAATTAAACATAAAGTTGAGTTTTTTGTATTTGATCAAAAAACGACAAATTAAACTATTTTTGATACAGCAATGAAAATTTACTGCTAATGTGCTAAAGCGAATGCGTTAAGCCGAAAGTATAGCAGCTCAAATAAAGCTTGCTTAAACGACAGATAAAAAAGAGTAACGATAATGGCAATAACAAATTAACGAGTCCTGTTATGTCGAACTTTTATTTAGTTGTTTTTACTTATTAGTCTCAAAACATCAAGCCAAACAGACTTTATTCGTTGACTAACATCTATAACTCATTTCAACATAAACTAAATTCCGACATAAATTACTGCAATCACAAACTTGATGATTCTTTCTAACTTCGATTAAATCAATTTAATTGAAGCATTAACAAAGAAGATTATGAAAACAACTTTCTGTGATTGACAATAGTTGAACGACAAATTAACACTAAAAGCTTTGCTTTTCAATATTTAGCCAAGCTAACAAAATAGTTTAGCAATAGCTATTTAGAAAAATAAAGAACTAGATGCAAGAAAACACGACTAAAATCTCTAAAAAAATAATTGATTAGCTATGCTAATTTATATTTTACTAATAAAATCAAAGAGAAAGATTATAAAAAACAGAAAGGCAAGTAAGTAAAAAAACCTCCAAGTAATCAACTTGAAGGCCATATACAGTCTATTTTTAGACTAATGCCTACCAAAAGGCTAAAGGACTAAGTGCTGCAACAGCGACTAAATAGATAAGTAAAGTGCGCTCAACCATCGCGTAAGCGTCTTTATTTTCTTGCACATCTCCATCACATCGCCCCATTTCTAAACCAAGCGCCGCCACACCTGTTTCGCTAATAAGTTGACGATTGTCAGCCGAAAAATCAACAAAATAATCTCTGACACGATAAAAACCTTTCACAAAATCGCCTGTGAACAAGAAGATAATACTGGTTAAACGCGTAGGCGCCCAATCCAGCCAATGAATGAGTTTCGCAATATGAGCTGCAGAATCTTCTTCATTTTTGATACTAATATCAAAATACGTATGAGCAATACGATAAAATAAAGCTCCAAAAGGACCTGCAAATATGAACCAGAATATTACACCGAAATAACGCGTCTGGCTTTCGACCAAAATTGTACGAGTGGCATTGCGTACTAATTCTTCGCTTTCTGGTAAATCGTTAAGCAGAGATTCCTGCTCTATGATTAAAAAAGCGGCCTCCTGATCATTTCTTTCCATTGCCGCAAAGTAAGGATCAAAAGAACTAGCAAGTGATTTGGGTCCTAAAGAGATAAATAAAACAAAGCAAGATGCTAAAAACAAAACAAAATAATAAGTACCACCACTAAATAAATTAAGTAAGATACTTAAAATAACTACAGGCAGCAAAACCACCGTAAAAACATGTAACCAGCTATCATGACTCAGTTTATCCTGCAAAAATTCTGTGACTTGATTGTAATATTGTTCAAACCAAGAAAGGTTTCGATACCGCTCACCCCAATTAAGATAGAGCTCAACTGCAAGAACAATGAGAACCGTTATTAGCGTCATTCTATTCCCTACTATTA
>JAUIHB010000147.1 GCA_030432465.1 Gammaproteobacteria bacterium | reverse complement strand
GACATATACCGCAACACCGCCATTTAGACAATTGTCTTCCAGCATAATCGATTCCGAAACTGTACCGCTGATTTCGCTTGCCTGAGCGCTGTTGATGATACGTAGGGTTGGTTTTAAAAAGTAATCATTCTCTTGTCCCGGTGGGTTAACGATAGATTTACGCAAATCAAAATCAACGGTAAAGTTTATGGCTTGATTGTTAAGTACAGAAAATCCGTTATTCAATTTTAACCCTGTTTGACTGCCGCTAGGGATATACAGAGAATAACTACTGCCATTTTCAAAAGTGATATAGGAATCCATTGTATTCGATTCGGCATTTACCTTAAGTCGAATCCATTGATAGCTTCCAGCAGCAATGTCTATCGCGTTGACCAGTGATGCCGAGTTGTCACCTTGATAATCCAGTAAATTGATTTTTTTCGCTTCATTAAAATCAATACTGATGGCTGCTCCACTATCACCTTTGATTTCTACCCCAGTGAATTCAATGATGACTTCTGTTGCTGAATCGATGGGTGCATCTGTGACATTAAGGCTAAAAGTAGCGTTTTCATTGTCGTCGTCGCTAAAATCAAAAGCAGGCTTACAAGCTAATAATGACACCAATCCGAGTGCACCGATAATATGAATAAAAGAAAACTTTGTAATGCGCATTATTATTTGCCTTATCGTTTTTTATCAATTGTAATATTCAAATTATAACTATCTTTGTTAGAGAATATTTTCAGTTGAGAATATATTAGATTAATAATGTTATCCAGAAGATGTTACAGAGTATTTAGTATTGTGAGTCGCGAATCATTGTAAAAGTTCACAAGCTGCAAGTTTTATGCACTTTATTACGTTATTTAACAAACTATAAACCAATATGAAAAGAGCATAGATAGAAGCTTCAGATAAAAATAAAGCCGAAATTAATCAGCTTTATTTTTATCTATCCGTTATTCAAAGCTTACTGTTTGATGCCTTCAATATGTAATTGCATGTATACCTCAGTAGATTTAGGGCCTAATTTTTCAGGAATACCAAAATCTTTTAGTTTTAATACCGTTTCACCTGAAAATCCTGCTCGATAGCCACCCCAAGGGTCTTTACCTTCACCAATCTTTTGAGCATCAATGGTAATGGATTGCGTTTTTCCATGGAGAGTTAAGTCACCAACTACTTCTAACTTGTTATCGCCTTTGTCAGTTATTTTGGTGCTGACAAATTTGGCCGTTGAGAATTTATCTGCGGATAAAAAATCATCGCTACGTAGATGTTTGTCGCGCTCTGCATGGTTTGAGTCGATACTGGTGGTATCTATATTAATAGATATTTTAGACTCGTTAACTTTTTCGGCATCATAGCTAAATTGCCCAGAGAATTTATTGAAACGCCCTGTTAGCCAAGAATATCCTAAATGTTGGATCTTAAAGTTGATAGATGCATGTGCACCCTTGTTGTCAATTTTATACTCTGCGGCATTTGCGGTAAGTGCTAATGAGGATGCTGCGAGTAATGTAAAGAGTACTTTTTTCATTTTTTTCTCCAATTAGAGCATACGATTAAGGGTTTTATCTTTATCTATAAACTGGTGCTTTAATGCGCCAATAATATGAATTACAACTAAGCCTATTAAACTATAAGCAAGCCATCGATGGAAGTCTCCCGCAACATCTTCCTGATTATTGATAAACGCGCCTAAACTGGGGATCTCAAACCAATTAAACACTTCGATTGCTCGATCATCCGCAGTAGAAATGAGATATCCGCTAGTGACAATTAATGCGAGTAAACAATATAGTAGTATGTGAGTGATTTTTGCAGCAACTTTCTCATATGGCGCATGGGTTTCTAAAGAGACAACTTTTGGGTTTATTAATTTCCAAACTATTCTGAAAATTAATAAACTGGCTAAAACAATACCAACACTTTTGTGATAGTGAGGCGCTGTTTTATACCATTCACTATAGTAATCCAAATCAACCATCCATAAACCAACGCCAAATAGTGTAAATATGATTATGGCCATAAGCCAATGGAGTACTTTACTTAAACTACCATATTCCTGTTGAGTGTTCTTAATCATATTTTTCTCGACCTAAGATTAAAATGATAGTTAACGGGCATAATCAGAATGGTATATCTGAATATACGCTAATTGTGTATTAAAAGGGTAAATAATATCGATAAGCTTATACTATGCAGGTTATATCACATATTACTGAGATTAACTTTTCTTACAATTGCTGGTTAGCAAGTTGAAATTGGTTTCGGCCTTTACGCTTGGCTTCATACAGAGCACTGTCAGCATTTGAGAATAGTATTTCCATTGTTGTTCCATGCTGTTGATAAATTGCGCCGCCAATGCTAATGCCTAGCTGGACAGGCGTGTCTTGAAAAGTAAAAGGTTTAGCAATTCGGGTAATTATTTTATTGGCGATAGTTTCCAGTACTTCAGAGGAGTTGACCTGAGTTAATAATATGACAAACTCATCACCACCAACGCGTGCAACACTATCATTTTCGCGTACGCAAACTCTCAATCTGTTGGCAACATCTTTTAATATTTTGTCTCCGGCTTCATGTCCTAAAGAGTCGTTAATAGGTTTGAAAAAATCTAGATCTAACCACAATACAGAAAAGGCAGAGTCGCCTCTGCGAGCAGAGTTGATTAATTGAGTGATTTTTTGTGAAATAGCATTTCGGTTATACAAGTCTGTTAGTGGGTCATGATTGGCCTTATGTAATATTTCCAAATCGTGTATTGTTTTAATGGTAATGTCTTGGCAGGTTCCACGAATAATTTTTTGTTGGGTTTTTTCATCTAGAGGAAGTTTTGCATGTAATTGAACATAAGTTGGTTCAGAATTTTTGGAATTTAAAATTTTAAAACTATCTGTCACAGATTGACTGGCCAATGCTTTATCCATAAAGTTTGAAAATTTGGCTCTATCATCGGGGTGAATTTTATTTTTAATTATTTCAGTTGTGTTATTTTTCTCTACATTGATATGAAAAATATTGAGAGCTGTTGCATCATAAACCTCTTTAGCTGTTTCTATATTGAGCTCCCAGCTACCCAAAGCTATTAATTGATGAGACTCTTCCAGTTTTCTTTTATTTTCCTCAAGCTCTTTAGTTCGTTGTTCAACACGTTTTTCTAGTAAGCCCTGACTTTCTGCTAAAGCTTGTTCTCGTTGCTTTATAATATCCTTAGTTTGGTTAATATGTTGTGATATTTCTTGTAGCTCCTTTATACCTGAAGTTGTTATTTTATTTTCGTAGTTCCCTTTACTCATTTTTTTTAAAAAGTTATCAATAGTTCTTATGGGTTTTACAATATTTAAATTAATATAACGCTGAAAAATAATCGCGGCGATCATGGCAAAAAATAGTGTGATCCCGATGCTATTGAATATCATTTTGTTACGTTGTTCGGACAGTACTGTTTGATCTGCCTGTACCTTTAAGAGTAGATATTCAGCACCGTTTAAACGAGACTCTGTTAATACTATTTTTTGAATCTTGGTGAGCTTATCATTTTCTTCAAAAATCAGCGTGCTGTAGTTTTCCAGTTCTTTGAGTTGATGAGGAGTAATTTCTTTATATTTTCCAATAAAGGGAAAAGTATTAAGTTTGTTTACAAAAATAATAGAGATATCAACGGGTAAGAGTTCTACTTCTCCTATATCTGTAAAAAACTGGTCAAAGATAAATTCAGAATATTTTTTAGATTTAGTTTGAGTTAAATAGTCTTTTATTTCAATGGAAGCTTCAATGATAAACTCTTTATCTTGAGGTCCAAAATAAGCATATTTGTTAATAACTCCACTTTTTGAGGAAACATTAATCCGATCAATAATGACTTTGTCTTTTAAAAAAATAGCTTCTAAATATTCTCTGAATTCTTGGCTAATGGTACCGAGTTCAAAACCTATATCAGGTAAAAATGAAGAGGTTGTTATACGTGTACTGGGATCTATTATGTAGATTTCATTAACCTGATAACGGTCTGCAATACTTCTTAGAACTTCTGGTGGAATGTCACTAAGTGAGTGGGGTAGCTGTTTAAGCTCAGCATAAATTTGGGGAAGTACCTTTTGAAAGTGTAAACTGATTTGTTGCTCATTTTCATATAGGATCTCATCAAAGCGCAGAAACTTTTGAGTAATATGTTGATAGATTTTTTGGAAAGTATTGTGTATTGCTTTTTCATTATTCTGAGATATTGACCAAATATTGACAATACTCAGGCTAGCCATGGCAATAGCTAATAACCCAATCCAGTATAACCAGAGAAATTTTTTCATTAACCCAATTAACTATAAACTATGTTCAAACCTCAGGTGAAATGTCACCGCGTGACTACTTAAGTAACACTGCGTATTGCAATGTTACTTAAGCGATGGTGTGGTAATCATGTAATTAAAAAGTAATGACTACTTCAAATAGTATAGCTATTTTAGTAACTTACGGATCACAAATTGTAAAATACCACCATTAGAAAAATACTGGTATTCATTAGCAGTATCAATACGAATATCCATTTCTATGACTTTACTTGTGTCTTGTCCTTTGAGTTCCACCGTTACGGTTTTCTGACCTTCAGATACAGCGGGAATTGAAAAAGTTTCCTTACCTGTCAGGTTATGTGAATCTGCACTTTCACCAGATTTAAATTGTAGCGGCAAAATACCCATACCGATAAGGTTTGAGCGGTGTATTCGTTCATAGCTTTCTGCCAATACAGCACGGATCCCTAGTAGAGACGGACCTTTAGCTGCCCAATCTCGGCTGGATCCGGTACCGTACTCTTTGCCTGCAATAACGATAGTTGGAATTTGTTTTTCCTGATATTTCATTGCGGCATCATAAATGGACATCTGTTGGTCATCAGGAAAGTAGTGAGTACAACTACCTTCGGTGCCTGGTGCCAGTAGGTTTTTGAGGCGAACATTGGCAAAAGTACCACGCATCATCACTTCATGATTACCTCTACGAGAACCGTAAGAGTTAAAGTCTTTTACATCGATGCCAAGTGATATTAAATATTGACCTGCGGGGCTATGTTCTGCAATGGCACCCGCTGGTGAGATATGATCTGTTGTGATGCTATCTGCAACTTTGACTAAACAGCGTGCATTTTCAATATCGTCAACAGCGCTGACTTCTCGCTGCATATTTTCAAAAAATGGCGGTTGTTTAATATAACTGGAGTCTGGCCAGTCATAAATAGTCTGATCGGAAACTTTTAATTTATCCCAAGTCGTATTGCCGCTAAAGACATCGGCATATTTATCATTAAACAGTTTTTGAGAAATAAACTTATCGTTAATTTCCTTAATTTCTTTTGCATCAGGCCATAAGTCTTTTAAAAATACAGGATTACCTTGTTTATCTGAACCGAGTGGCTCCTTGGTGATGTCAATTTGCATATTACCTGCTAATGCATAGGCGACAACTAACGGTGGAGAGGCCAAGTAGTTTGCAGCAATGTCAGAATGGATCCGGCCTTCAAAATTACGATTCCCAGAAAGAACAGAGCAGACAGGTAATTTGCCTAAGCGAATACCTTCAGTGATCGCATCTGGCAGAGGCCCTGAGTTACCAATACAAGTGGTACAACCGTAACCCACTAAATTAAAACCAAGTGCCTCTAAGTCATCCATGAGCCCAGCATCTTCTAAATATTGTGTGACGACTTGAGAGCCCGGTGCCAGAGAAGTTTTCACCCAAGGTTTACTGGTGAGGCCCTTTTCTCTCGCTTTACGAGCGACTAACCCTGCAGCAATCAATACCGAAGGATTAGAAGTATTAGTACAACTGGTAATTGCAGCTATCACTACTGCGCCTGGGTTTAGCTCAAACTTTTGATTTTTATAGGTAATATTAACGCCTTTATGTAGCTCTCGGGAATCAGCAGCCATGGAAGCACTACCACCTTCGTCGGCAAAGTCGCTGACTTCAGGCTTTTTAACATCACTAATGCGAAGGTCTAACCATTCACCAAATTTTTCTGCAGCTTGGTCTAAAGCAATTCTGTCCTGCGGGCGTTTAGGGCCTGCAATGGAAGGGACAACTGAGCTGAGATCAAAATCAATCTGTTCATGAAAGCTTGCATCGGGCGTCTTGTCGTCATGCCAAATACCTAATTCTTTGGCGTAATTTTCGACCAGCTCAACTTGTTCGCTACTACGCCCTGTAAGCTTTAAATAATTAATAGCTTCATTATCTAAGGGGAAAATTCCACAGGTTGCGCCATATTCGGGAGCCATATTAGCGATGGTCGCGCGGTCTGCTGTGGTTAGATATTTGAGTCCAGCACCATAAAATTCGACAAATTTGCCTACAACACCATGGTTACGGAGTTTTTCTGTAATGGTCAATACCATATCGGTGGCGGTGACACCTGGTTGTAATCGACCTGATAATTTAAAACCAACGACTTTAGGAATCAGCATGGTGACGGGCTGGCCAAGCATGGCTGCTTCAGCTTCAATACCGCCAACGCCCCAGCCTAAAATCCCTAAACCATTAATCATTGTGGTATGTGAGTCAGTACCAACTAATGTATCAGGGTAAGCCCATTGCTTGTCTTCAAATTCATTACCAAAAACGCAACGCGCCAGATACTCCAGATTAACTTGGTGAACTATGCCACGTCCGGGGGGAACAACTTTAAAGTTACTAAAACTTTTTTGTCCCCACTTTAAAAATTGATAGCGCTCTGAGTTGCGCTGAATTTCCACTTGGGTATTTTTTTCAAAAGCATCTTCGGTAGCAAAGTAATCCACCATGACTGAATGATCAATAACCAACTCCACCGGATTAAAAGGATTGATTTTTTGTGCATCTCCCTTGAGCGATTGCATGGCATTACGCATAGCCGCCAAGTCAACTATCGCGGGCACGCCAGTGAAGTCTTGTAAGATTACGCGAGCTGGCACGAAAGCAATTTCTTGCTCAGGATGATCTTGAATATCCCATTTGGCTAATGTTTCAATATCGCCGGATTGAACAAACGGATGATGTTCATGTCGCAATAAGTTCTCAAGCAGTATTTTTATTGAGTAGGGCAAACGACTAATATCATATTGTTTGCTAAGCTTGTTAAAACTGACACATTGGTAACTTTGACTACCAACTGCTAAAGATTTTGTTTCCCGCCATTGACTGTTCATTGTTGCTCTCGATGTCTGGTTAAAAGGTGAGTGAATGTCAAATCCTAGATTGACGTTGAAAATATCGTTTATTAGTTACCAGAATAGATGGCTAGCGCATTCGGATCAACAGCAAAGGAGGAAACTATGTCAAAAATGAGAATTGAAAGTGATAGTTTAGGTGATGTTGAATTACCTGAAAGTGCTCTCTATGGGGCGCAAACCCAAAGAGCGGTTGACAATTTTAACTTTTATGGAAGAACACTTCCTGTAACTTTTATTCGAACTTTGGCTTTGATTAAAAAAGCAGCAGCACAGACTAATCAAGAATTACACTGCATAGAACCCGAACAAGCGGAGGCTATTATCTGGGGTTGCGATAAAATTATTCAAGGTGAGTATTTAGATCAGTTTCCAGTCAATGTTTTTCAAACAGGCTCTGGAACGAGTAGTAATATGAACATGAATGAAGTGGTTGCAACCCTTGCTAACCAATTTAATCAAAATACTAAATTATCAGTGAAAAACGAATCTGATGTGTCACAAAAAATTCATCCTAATGATCATGTGAATTATGGACAAAGCAGTAATGATGTGATCCCAACCTGCATTCAGGTTTCTGCAGTTGTAGCCTGCCAACAGCAGCTTATTCCAGCTCTTGAAAAGTTAAGTGAAAGGTTGAGTTTATTGGCAGAAAAAAATCAGTCTGTGGTGAAAACAGGGCGTACTCATTTAATGGATGCTATGCCACTTTCTTTAGGTGATGAGTTTAAAACGTGGGCTTTTCAATTAAAAGAAAGTCGAGAAAGGATTGATGATTCATTAATACGAGTGTCGCAATTACCTTTAGGTGGCACCGCTATTGGTACGGGGATTAATACGCATAAAGAATTTGCTGTAAAAGTAGCACATAGTATATCACAATTGACTACATTTGACTTTTCAAGCAGTGAAAATTTAGCTTCAAGAATCAGTGCTCAGGATGCGACTTTAGAGTTACATGGACAACTCAAAGTGCTCGCAACGGTGTTAATTAAGCAAGCAAATGATATTCGTTGGATGAACTCGGGACCTAATTGTGGTTTGTCAGAAATTCAACTAAAAGCATTGCAACCGGGGTCGTCGATCATGCCAGGCAAGGTGAATCCCGTTATCGCAGAGGCTGTGTTAATGATGTGTACTGAAGTTATTGGTAATGACACCAGTATAACTATTGCTAACCAATCAGGAAACTTCCAGTTGAATGTTATGTTACCTTTGATTGCTGATAAGGTTTTAGCTTCAATAAGCTTGCTCAGTGACGCAATGACCGCAATGGCAGATAAGGGACTGACGGGAATTGTGGTGAATCAAGCTGTACTCAAAGAACAAGCCGCGAATAACCCTATTTTAGCAACGGCACTTAATCCAATGATAGGTTATGAAGCTGCGGCAAAGATTGCAAAACAAGCGATGAAAGAAAAGCGTAATATTTTGTCGGTGGCAAAAGAAGAAACAAATTTATCAGATGAAGAATTAGGAAAAATACTGGATCCCGCAAAACTTGCTAAACCGTTTGAGTAATAAAATTTAAGCAACCCTTATTGTTGAAAGGTAAAGGTTGCTTAAAAAGCACTATCTTGTGGTAACTTCCACCGAAATATGGGCAATAGCAGGATAGCAAAGTTTAATTTTTTCCGCGTAACCTTCTGGGGAAATTGGCTGATTGCTACTGATTGATATAATGCTTGCATAATGCGCTGGTGATATTTTCCAAATATGTAAATCGTTAATTTGAGTATCAGGCATTTGAGAGATTGTTCGACTAATTTGACTTATTACTTTGGGGTTAACTGACTTGTCGAGTAGTACATTGCTTGTTTCCTTGATTAGACCATATGACCATTTTGCAATAACACAGGCACCAATAATACCCATAACCGCATCCATCCAGATAAGACCAAAATATTTTCCTGCTAATAAAGCAATAATGGCAAGTACAGAGGT
>JAUIHB010000146.1 GCA_030432465.1 Gammaproteobacteria bacterium | reverse complement strand
ATTTTGATCAAAATAAAAATGTTTTATGGATTTCTTCGGATAAAGGGCTGAATTATTATGATTATACCAAACAAGATATAACTCAAGTGAACTGGAGTAGTTTAACTTCAGACTCAAATGAGTACACATTTCTATTTAGCCATATAGGTCAATTTGGCGATTTATATTTATCATCGTATAGTAAAGGTCATGTTTTTAAGTGGAATTCAGCAGAGGAAAGCTTGATAAGGCTCAAACTCAGGTCAAACCCGGTGGTAGCAGGAGGAAGGATTACACCCACGAGTGGTTTGGTTGATCGAGAAGGACGCTTTTGGATAATAGGTTATGAGTTTATTGGGTATGTTGATATGGTTAAAAATTTGCTTGTTAGTACGGATTTTAATGTTGGAAGTGCGCGTTACTTTACATCAATGACTGAAGATTCACAGGGGAACATTTGGGTAACTGATTTATATGGACTTCATAAACTGGATAAACTGGGAAAAATTATAAAAACGATTGATTCTTCGAGTTTTGAAGATAGTAAATTTTATACCATTGTTTCCAGTGGTCGTGACAATAACTTGTGGATAGGCAGTAACAAGGGGTTTTGGCAGTTTAATGTTGAGAATAGTTCGATTCGCCATTTTACTCAAGATGATGGCTTACAGGGTAATGATTTTAATATAGCAACTCATGTTGGTACTGATGGGTATATTTATATAGGTGGCGCCAATGGCCTATCCGTTTTTCATCCTGCACAGGTTGAAAAAGCATTTCAGCATAAAGTTAAAACTCAATTAACGGATTTTCTTATCAATAATGAACCTGTGGATATTGATAATTTGGGCCAAGGGTTACTTAATACTGCCATTCGATTTCAATCTCAAATTACTTTAAGTGCAGAGCAAAGTCAGTTATTTTCTATTGAATTTAGTAGTCTCGATTATACGGCTGCGAAAAAGAGCCAATATGCTTATCGACTTGTAGGTTACAACAATGATTGGATTTTTACTGATGCCAAAAATCGCAGAGCTTCGTATACATCTGTGCCAGCAGGTGAGTACACCTTTGAAGTAAAAGCCGCAAACTCCCAAGGAATATGGAATGATGAGAGTACTCAAATTAAGATTGAAATTATTGCTCCTTGGTGGTTAACCTATTGGGCATATTCACTATATATTGTATTATTTATGTTGGCTGTTTTTACTTTTACCCAATATCGAATAAAAATGATTCAACGCCGTGCTGATAATCTGGAAGAGCAAGTTACTCAAAGAACACATCTTATTAAAAAACAACGGGATCAGTTGGAAGATCAGAACCGTCAACTCGAGAGTGTGAGTAAGGCTAAGAGCCAATTTTTCACAAATATTTCTCATGAGTTTAGAACTCCTCTGACACTATCAATCGAGCCATTAAAAAAGGTTTTAAAAGGTAACCGAGTGGCTAATGTAAAAGATAAAAACTTTTTGAAGTTAGCACTAAAAAATAATATCCATATGCTCGATTTACTTGGACAAGTACTTGATATTAACCGCTTAGAAGCAGGAAAAATGCCTGTTAAAAAAGTTCAGGTAAATCTTGTTAAATTAGTATTGGATTGTGTAGAGCGTTTTCGCATTCAGGCATCAGAATCCTCAGTTACTTTTAAGACTACTGGCTTTGATGAACCAGAGGATATGCAACAGGCGATAGTTGAATTTGATCAAGGACATCTGGAAAAAATCATGCTAAATTTACTTTCCAATGCTATAAAATTTAGTCCTGTTAATAGTTCGATTGAAATTGGGTTAAGTTCTACCTCAAAAAATATTGTTGTTTGGGTTAAAGATCAAGGCCCTGGCATTGCTAAAAAAGATCAACAGTATATTTTTGAGCGTTACTTTCAGGTGTTAGAAACGGTTAATAATACTCACCCAGGTACTGGTATCGGTTTAGCTCTGGTAAAAGAATTGGTTCAACTTCATAGTGCAAATATTGAAGTGTCGAGTGAGCCAGGACAGGGAGCTTGCTTTACATTAACAATTAAAAAGATGTTTAATAATCAATTGTCAGAAGAGTTTCAGCAAGACGGTTTTCCATTAATAAATCCGTTGGAGCATACCGACTCATTTAATCAATCTGTAGTCGACTTTTCCGATATAGAAATAAATGATGTGTTAGATAATGCTTCAACTGAGACTGATAAGCCGAAGCTCTTACTCATTGAAGATAATCTTGATTTGCAAAATTTTATTGTTGATAGTTTATCTCGTTTCTACCATATGATTGTTGAGTCAAATGGAGAAGATGGTTTAAACCGTGCGATAGATGAAATTCCAGATCTGATAATTAGTGACATCATGATGCCTAAAATGGATGGTTATGAGGTAGTAAAGGGGTTGCGGCAACATGAAATGACTAGCCATATTCCTGTGGTGCTGTTGACAGCCAAGGGAGATCGAGAGAGTCGTTTAAAAGGTTGGTATGAAAAAGCAGATGAATATTTAACTAAACCTTTTGATATTGAAGAATTAAAAATACGATTAAATAATTTGTTAGAAATTAGAAATATATTAAAACAACGATTTAGTAAAAATATTTTTGATAAAGGTGAGGGGCAGGGCAGCACTACTGAACCTGACTTATTCTCAGGGAAAAGCTTACAGCAACGAGAGTTTGCAGAACGTTTAAACGCTGTATTGGAGAAAAATTATGCTGAACCGTCAGTTTCTATTGCATATATTGCTTCGCAAATGAATGTTAGTGAACGCCAGTTATTTAGAAAATTAAGTAGCATTTTGGATATGACACCGGCAGAATATCTACGAAACTTTCGTTTGGAAAAAGCGCAAGCCATATTGCTGCAAGGTAAAAGTGTTGGTTACGCTGCTTTTGAGACTGGCTTTTCTTCACAGAGCTATTTTGGTAAATGTTTTAAAGCCTATTTTAATATGTCACCCGGAGAATATAAAAAGGCTAAGGCGCTATAGGGCTGAAAAGAGAGGGATTAATAGTTAAAGCTATTTTATTAGTAGTCAGTTTATTTTTAGCTCAATAATTAATGGATAAACATTTTATTGAGCTTTCATTTAAACAGTAAGGTTATTTTTCAAGGTGTTTTAGTTTGTCTTTAACACCGTCCCATTTTTCAGCTTCTGGTAACGGATCCTTTTTGTCCACAATATTTTCCCACTTTTGAGCAAGTTCGGCATTCAGTTCAACAAAATGTTTTTGATCATGTGGAACTTCATCTTCTTCAAAAATAGCTTCTGCGGGACATTCTGGTTCACAAAGGGCACAGTCAATGCATTCGTCAGGATCAATTACTAGAAAGTTTGGCCCTTCATAAAAACAGTCTACTGGGCACACTTCGACGCAATCGGTGTACTTACATAAAATACAGTTATCAGTTACTACAAAAGCCATTTTATTGCTCCTAATTTAGCAATAGGTGGATAAAAAGTTGCCGACTATTTTAACGAATTTTATAGGCGGGGTGAATGCGTATTGTTTAATTTTCTAGTGTTTATGGTTATTATTGAGCTCATTATCATTGGGTAAGTTCATAAATTAACTCCAGTGCTTGTTTGGGAGTAAGATTATCAGCATCAATGGCGTCTAATTTTGCTAATCGTGGGTCTGATTCTACTTGCGGTGCAAATAGTTCCTGCTGTTTATCAGTGTCACCAGTTAACTCATTTGCTCGCTCAAGGTGACTGGTATCATACTTCTCTGGTGCATGATGTCGTCCTTCTTCCAAGTGAGTTTGGTAATCACTTGCCATTTTTGTGACTTGTTTAGGGACTCCTGCAAGGGTGGCTACGTGGATTCCATAGCTTTTACTGGTTGGTCCGTTATGTATCTGGTGATCTAGTATTAATTTATCGCCATGCTGAATTGCTCCAAAATGGAGATTCTTAATTTGCTGATTAGATTGACTGATTTGAGTAAGTTCAAAATAGTGTGTAGCAAATAAAATTAAAGGATTTATCTGGCTAGTGAGATAATCTAAGGTTGCCCAAGCTAACGCTAAACCGTCATATGTGCTGGTTCCACGACCGATTTCATCTAAAATAACTAAACTTTTATGGCTGGCATTATTCAAGATATTAGCTGTTTCACTCATTTCTACCATAAAGGTTGAGCGGCCGCCGGAAAGATCATCTGAGGCTCCAATGCGAGTATAAATGGCATCTAACAAGCCTATTTGCGCTTTTTCTGCAGGAACAAAGCAGCCGACGTGAGCAAGCAATGCGATAAGAGCTGTCATTCGCATATAGGTCGATTTACCACCCATATTAGGACCGGTAATGATTGAACTTTTTTGTTGAGGCAAAATAGTGACATTATTTGGGATAAAAGGAGCATTTTGAAAAGCTTCAACAACGGGGTGACGTCCATTAACAACTTCAATACCTTGCTCTGAAGATATTTCGGGGCGTATGTACTCTGATTGAATAGCAACTTGAGCAAAGCTTTGCAATACATCCAGACTGGCAATTTGTTCAGCTGTTTGTTGCATGTCTGCTACTTGAGGGATCAGTGATTCAATGACTTGTAGATATAATTGTTTTTCCAAGGCTAAAGCTTTGGATTGGCTGGACAAGACTTTTTCTTCCAGTTTTTTTAGTTCGGGTGTAATAAAACGCTCTGCGTTTTTCAGGGTTTGACGGCGAGTATAAGTTAAAGGTGCGTTATCCGATTGAGCCTTGGATATTTCGATGAAAAATCCATGTACTTTATTGTAACCAACCTTAAGTGTATTGATTCCTGTTGCTTCGCGTTCTCGTTGTTCCATTTCTCCTAGTAAATCACTGGCGTTATTGGACAAATAACGTAATTCATCGAGTTCGGCATGGTATCCGTCACGTATTACATTACCATCACGTATAATGACGGGAGGATTCTCATCGATTGCTTCGTTTAACAATTCAAGCACTTTTTCGTGGTGTGATAATTTTTGAGAAAAAGTTTTTAATAGCTCAGATGATTGCGAATTTAGCCACTGGCTAAGCTGTGGTAAGACTGCCAAACTATCGCGCAGTCCTGTCAAATCTCGTGGGCGAGCTGTGGTTAAGGCAATACGCGTTAATATACGTTGCATGTCTCTTATTGGAGTAAGGATTTCACGCAACTCACTGATCTGTTGTGAGTCAATAATGGCACTAACGGTATCAAGACGTTGCTCTATCTGTTTTTTGTCAATCAATGGTGCATGTAACCAGTTTCTCAATAAGCGACAGCCCATTGCAGTTTTACTACGATTAATAACATTAAAAAGTGTTTTGTCCTGTTCGCCAAATAAATTCTCACTGATTTCCAGATGCTTACGTGTGTGAACATTTAAATGCAAAATATTTTGTGAGTCGAAAGTGCGAATTCGATTTAAATGAATGAGTAAGCTTTGCTGAGTGAGTTTGGCGTAATTTAATGCAGCACCCGCAGCACAGATTGCTGCTTTCAGGTGGTCACAACCAAATCCATCCAAGTTTTTTACTTTGAAATGAGTCAATAAACTTTGATAATTTTGTTGATAATCAAATTGCCAGTCTTCTTGGTACTTTATGGAGTAACTCTTACCCGAGAAAGCTTCTGAGTATTTTTCATCGGCTAATATTTCAGCGGGTTTTAAACGGGCTATTTCACTGAAAAGTTGTTCTTCTTCTTTAAACTCATGACAATAAAATGCGCCGCCGGCCAAATCAATCCATGCTATACCAAAAGGCGCTTCTTTAAATTTTTTTGAGTGGTAGATTGCGGCCAATAAATTTTCTTTATCTGAATCTAACAAACTGTCTTCACTTAAAGTTCCGGGTGTAATCACTCGAACTACTTTACGTTCAACAGGGCCTTTACTGGTTGCAGGATCGCCAATCTGCTCACAGATAGCGACTGATTTTCCTTGTTTGACCAAGCGAGATAAATAGTTATCTACTGCATGATATGGCACGCCTGCCATAGGTATTGGATCACCATTACTTTTTCCACGATGAGTTAAAGTAATGCCAAGCCAGTCAGCAGCATTATGAGCATCGTCAAAAAATAACTCGTAAAAATCCCCCATTCGGTAGAACAATAAAATTTCTGGATATTGTTGTTTTATTTCCAGATATTGTCGCATCATTGGCGTATGATTATCAGTATTCAAAGTAACCCTGAAAGTTTTGCTGTAAATAATGGAATTGAAGTGGGATTCTACAAGAAATATGGCATAAACCAAAACCATTTGTCGGTAACTTCGCATGAGTACAAACAATCAAAGTTCAGAGTCAAGCATTCAAAGCTTAGAAAAAAATATCCAAAGCTTAGTTTCAAAATTATCAGTCCGTTTAATATTTAAACGCTTGAAGGCCATTACGGTTGAATCATGTACGGGGGGGCTGATTGGTAAAGTATTAACGGATCCTGCGGGGAGTTCTGAATGGTTTGCTGGTGGGTTGATTACTTATACTAATGAAAGTAAAACTCAGCTTGCAGCGGTTCCACCATCTCATTTTGACGATTATGGTGCCGTTTCTGTTGAGGTGGTTGATGCTATGGCTCGTGGTGCACATCAGCATTTTATGCAATGTGTCAGCGTTGCTGTTTCTGGTGTAGCAGGGCCGGGCGGGGGAAGTGAAGATAAGCCTGTCGGAACGGTTTGTATAGCAACCTGTGTGAATGATAAAGTCGATGCAAGAAAATACTTTTTTAGCGGTGGGCGCCAAGTGGTGCGTTTAAAAACGGTAGAGCAAGCGTTACTCTTGTTGTTGAGTACTGTTGAGAAGGTTGAGTGAAAATATAAAAAAGGGCGAAATTTCGCCCTTTTTTTGTTGGTAATAAACCGATAGGTTATAAACCAATTTTTGCAGTTACTTACCTGCGTCTGCAATCCGCTTTCTGGCTAATTCATCAGCAACTACATTGGTGGTTTTTTGAGTATTTTCAGCAACCTTAAAGATTTCAAGTAACGTCCCATAAATCTCGCTTACTTTATCCAATGCGGCTTGTTTATTGTATTGACCACCGTTTTGCTCGAAAGAAACATTGATAATACCACCTGCATTGATTACATAATCAGGAGTATATAGAATGTTTTTGTTTTTCAATATTTCACCATGACGATCTTCTGCTAACTGGTTGTTGGCAGCACCTGCGACAATTGAGCATTTCAGTTGTGGGATCGTAGTGTCGTTGATAGTTGCACCTAAAGCGCAAGGTGCATATACATCAACCTCTTGAGAGTATATTTCATCTTTATCAATAGCTGTTGCGCCTAAATTATCAACAACGCGATCAATTGATTCTTTGTTGATGTCAGTAACAAATAACTCAGCGCCTTCTGCACGTAAATGTTCACACAGATAATAGCCAACATGTCCAAGTCCTTGAACCGCAACTTTCACACCGTCTAATGAATCTCGTTGTAAACGATGTTTCACCGCAGCTTTCATGCCTTGGTATACACCGTAAGCAGTCACGGGAGATGGATCACCACTTTTGCCTTCTAAACCAAGAACATATTCTGTTTTGCGGTTAACTATTGCCATGTCGTTCGGTGTAATACCAACATCTTCGGCAGTAAAGTACTGACCATTTAAGTTGTTGATAAATTCTCCGAAAGCTTCAAATAATGCTTCAGATTTCATGGTTTTAGAATTGCCGATGATAACTGATTTACCACCGCCCATTTTTAAACCTGCTAAAGCATTTTTATAACTCATTCCGCGTGAAAGTCTTAACGCATCGATCAATGCACCTTCGTCAGAATTATACTCCCACATACGGCATCCGCCGACTGCAGGCCCTAATGCTGTTGAGTGAACACAAATGATAGCGCTAAGCCCAGATTTGGGATCACGACAAAATACAACTTGTTCGTGGTCGTCATAAGCGCGTAAGTTAAATACAGCCATACTTTTCTCCTAATGAGATTGTACTGAAAAACGCAAACCGAAGTTTGCGTCACATAGGATGTTTTTGTAGTTTATTCAGCTCTCAGAATAGTATTGATTGGACTTGTCTAAAGACTAACCAATGTTAAATGTGATCCCTTGAGCCAGAACTGGAGTGTCACCCCAGAATATGGTATTGGTTTGACGTCGCATATAAGCTTTCCATGCATCGGAGCCTGCTTCACGACCGCCACCAGTATCTTTTTCGCCACCGAAAGCACCGCCAATTTCAGCACCAGAAGTACCAATATTGACATTTGCAATACCGCAATCACTACCTGCATAAGAAAGAAATTTTTCTGCGTTAGTTAAGTTTTGAGTGAAAATTGCAGACGATAAACCTTGTCGAACGCCATTATTTAGTTCGAGTGCTTCTTCAATAGTGCTGTATGTCATTACATACAAAATAGGTGCGAAGGTTTCATTTTGTACTACGTCCCAGTCATTTTGAGCACGAATGATTGTTGGCTCAACATAATGGCCTGGTCGATCAATGCGAGAACCGCCAGCTAAAACTTCACCACCTTGTTCTTTTGCATTGGCAACAGCTTTTTCAAAATTTTGTACGGCCGTTTCGTCAATTAATGGTCCCATTAAGTTTTTAGTGTCTAAAGGATCACCAATTGTGATTTGTTTATAAGCATTAACCAATGACTCAATAACTTGATCTGCTACAGATTCATGAACGATTAAACGACGAGTTGAAGTACAGCGTTGGCCAGCTGTACCCACAGCACCAAAAGCTACGGCTGGGATGGCATGTTCTAATTTCGCTGTTTCATCTAAGATAAGTGCATTGTTACCCGCAAGTTCCAACAGACATTTACCCATACGCTCAGCAACCTTAGCACCAACCATTTTCCCTACGACTGATGAACCTGTAAAAGATAGTTTTTTTACACGTTTATCACTAATAAAACGCTCAGCGAGTTTATTTTTTTCACTATCAACAAAAGTGTAAAAGATAGGTTGGTAACCAGAATCTTTTAATACATCGTTACAGATATTTTGTACGGCAATTGCTGTTAATGGTGTTTTTGGGCTTGGTTTCCAGATAGTAATATTGCCACAAATTGCCGCAATAAAAGCATTCCAAGACCATACAGCGACAGGGAAGTTAAATGCTGAGATGACACCAACAATTCCCAGTGGTTGCCATTGTTCGTACATGCGATGTTGTGGGCGTTCTGAGTGCATGGTTTTACCATATAACATTCTTGATTGACCAACAGCAAAGTCAGCCATGTCTATCCTTTCCTGTACTTCGCCATCACCTTCAGCTTTACTTTTCCCCATTTCAAGAGAAACAAGGCTACCTAATGCGTCTTTCTTTTCTCTTAAAGCATCGCCCATTTGTCTTACCAGCTCTCCTCTTAGTGGGGCT